>CAZTLD010000049.1:0-7731 GCA_964614395.1 uncultured Zetaproteobacteria bacterium | reverse complement strand
CGTCATCTGCACCGCCACGACCGAAAGCACGATTCCGGAAAGCTTTTCCAGTGCCAGAAGCCCTCGCTGTCCCAACGCGTTGGAAAGCAAGCGCCCCGCAAGCAGCACCGCGATCGTGCCCGCCACGGCCAAAGCGGCGGCAAGCGAGGCCTTGAGCGCCCCCGCCTGATGGGCAAAGAACATCATCAGCGCCGCCGCCGAAGGCCCGGCGATCGCCGGCACGGCCACCGGGAACAGCACGGGATCGCCCTGATCCACAGGCCCGGAGAATAGCCGCGCCGCTGAGCCGAAGATCATCTCCAGCGCGATCAAAAACAGCACGATGCCGCCAGCGACATGCAGCGCCGCAGGCTCGATCGCGAACCAGCCGAGGATGGCCTCCCCGCCCCAGGCGAAGCCGGCAAGCACGAGCCACGCCAGCATCCCCTCGCGCAGCACCGCGCGGCGATAATCGCCGGCGGAAAGCCTTGCGAACACGGCCAGCACGAACGGAAGATTCCCGAACGGATCAAGCACGAGCAGCGCCAGCCCCACCATTTCGGCCAGCGTCATTCTTCGTCCCCTTCCCCGCGCGCCTCGGTTTCCCAGAGCTTCGCCACGAAGCCGGCCGCCGCGCTCACCGCCATTCTTCGCCGCACGAGAGGGCTTCGCGCCACGACGCCGACCGAAAGATCGCGCACGCTCATCCCGGCAAAGATGCGCGCGCCGTTGCGAAAGCGCCAGCTTGTCCACAACGATGCGCCCCACGAATGCAGCCCGCCGCGCGCGGCAAAGGCAGGCCTTCTGGGGCGGGCGTAAGCGCTCGGCACGCCGTAGAGGGTGGCGTGAAAGCGCTTGCTGTTCCAGCGAAGATCAGCGGAGGCGTGCAGGCTCCATCCTTGTTTTCGGTAGCGCCAAACGATCTCCGGGCCGGCCGCCCAGCCCATGCCGCGCCCTGTGATGTCCACGGCGGCGCGCAGGAACGCGCGCAAATCCAGCCGGGACGCGGCGCTTTGCCACGCCGTGAAGCTGAGCCGGGGGCCGGCCTCCAGCCACCAACGGATCGGCGGCATGCCCTCGCGCTCAGGGCTTCGCCCGCCCACCGGCCAGCCGCCGCCGAGCGAAAGCTCGATGCGCGTGCGCCCGCGGCGGTCGAGCGCGTAGCGCAACCCCGCGCGCCCCACGCGCAGGCGCGGGCCGCGGTAGATGAAGTAAGGCGTCGGCAAAAGGAGCCGGTAGCGGCTGCTCGCCCCGGGATACGCCGGCACATCCACATACACCAAACCGCCGCCGGCCTCGGCCAGCGGTTCGGCCGCATGCAGCCCCGAGGCCGCGGCCGCGGCGCAGACGAGGGCGCTAGCGGCCCTCGCGCGCCAACGCTTCAAGCGCGGCGATCCGCGCCTCGATCGGCGGATGCGTCATGAACAGCTGCGAGATCTTCCCGGTGCGGTTGTAGATCTTGAGTGTGGCCAGCGGATCGGCCTGCGCAGGCGCACCCTCTTCTTCGGGCGCAGGCAGCGCCTTCGTGAACGCATCAAGCTTTCTCAATGCGGAGATCATCGGCGCCGCCCCCACCATGCGCGCTGCAAACCGATCGGCGGCGAACTCGCGCCGGCGCGAGTGCCAGAACACGACGATCGAAGCGAGAATCCCGAACAGGATCTGCAAGATGCTTGCCACGAGGTAGTAAAGGAAGAAGTTCGTCTCTCCATCACGGTTGCTGGCGACGATGCGCGCAATCATCGAGGCGAGGAAGTAGACGAATGTGTTCATCAGCCCTTGCAGCATCGTCGTCGTGATCATGTCGCCATTGGCGATGTGGCCGATTTCGTGCGCAAGCACCGCGCGCACCTCGTCGTCGTCCAAAAGCTCAACCAGCCCTGATGAGACCGCGACCATCGCGTTGTTGCGGCTGGGGCCGGTCGCGAACGCATTCGGCGCGTCGTCCCAGTACACCCACACCTCGGGCATGCGGATGCCGGCGCGCTCGGAAAGCTCGCGCACCGTGTTGTAAACGAGGATCTCCTTCGGCGTCTTCGGCTCGATCACGGGTTGCATCGGATACATCGAGCGCGCCATTTGCTTCGAGAACAAAAGCGAGACGAATGCGCCGCCGAAGCCGAACACCATCGCCCATGCGAACTCGTGCGCGGCAATGGAGCCGCGCAGATCGATCCCCCAAAGCGGCAGCACGAAGTAGATCAGCGCATTGCCGACGATGGCGAGCGTCAAAAAGACGGCGAGATTGGCGGCGATCAACCACAGAAGGCTTTTCAGCGGCGAAGCGCGCATTCGTTGCACCTCCTCAGGCCAAGTTCGGCGGCAATATGCGGCGCGCTCGGCGCGGTTTCAAGTGCTGGTCTGCGAGGCCGGGGAAGGGCAGCTTTGCCGCACGAAGGAGGATCGCGTGCGACCGAAGAACGACTTGCTGCTGCGCGCGGCGTTCAGGGAGCCGGTGGAGCGCACGCCGGTGTGGATGATGCGCCAGGCCGGGCGCTACCTTCCGGAATACCGCGCCGTGCGCGAAAAGGCCGGAAGCTTTCTTGCGCTGTGCAAGAATCCGGAGCTGGCCGCGGAAGTGACGCTGCAGCCGGTGGAGATTCTCGGCGCCGATGCGGCGATCTTGTTTTCCGACATCCTCGTCGTGCCGGAAGCGATGGGCCAAGGCCTTGCGTTCGCCGAAGGCGAAGGGCCGGTGCTCTCCCCTCCGGTGCGTTCGGCGGAAGACCTCAAAAGGCTTTCCGTTCCCGATCCGGAGGCGGATCTCGGCTACGTGATGGCGGCTGTGGACGAGATCCTTCGCAGGCTCAACGGCCGCGTGCCGCTCATCGGCTTTTCCGGAAGCCCCTGGACCTTGGCCACCTACATGATCGAAGGGGGAAGCTCCAAAACCTTCGCGGCGACGAAGCGGATGCTGTTCGACGATCCGGTCACATTGCACACGCTCTTGGAGATGCTCGCCGAGGCCGTGGCGGCGTATCTGAATGCGCAGATCCGGCACGGCGTGCATGCGGTGCAGATCTTCGACACCTGGGGCGGGATCCTTGCGCCGCCCTACTTTGAAGCGTTTTCGCTGGCCTACATCCGGCGCGTGATCGAGAGCATCGAGCGCGAGCGCGATGGCGAGCGGATCCCGGTGATCGTGTTCGTGAAGGGCGGGGCGCAGTGGTTGGAAGCGATCGCCGCCTGTGGTTGCGATGTGGTGGGGCTGGATTGGACGATCGATCTCGCCGAGGCGCGCGCGCGCGTCGGCGATCGAGTGGCGCTGCAAGGCAACATGGATCCTGGCGCGCTTTACGCACACCCGCGCCGCATCCGCGAAGAGGTGCTGCGCGTTTTGCATTCGTTCGGCCGCGGCAGCGGCCACATTTTCAACCTTGGGCATGGCATTGCGCCCGACGTGCCGAAGGCGCATGCAATCGCGATGTTCGAGGCCGTGCGCGAGCTATCGCCCGCTTTTCATTGAGGCGCGCGCTTCGGGCGGCGCGAAGGCCTCCGGCTCCACGATCGTGACGTCAATCGTGCCGCGCACCGGATCGGTGGCGTCGATCCGCACGCGCACCGGATCGCCCAGCCCCAGGCTTGCGCCGCTTCGCGCCACAAGCCGGTGGCGGATCTCATCGAGCGCAAGCCTGCCGGGCAGCCGCTCCACGCTCATCGAGGCGTCGGCATAGGTCTCTTCCAGCTCAAAGAAGATGCGATTCTTGATCACGCCGGAGACGCGCGCCGGCAGCACTTGGCCGATGTCCTTTTCGTGGTAGAGCGCGGCAAGCATCGCATGCACGTCCCACTCCGCCCGCTGCTGCTTGCGCTCTTGCGCGGAGATGTGCACGCCGATCTCTTCCAGCTCCCGCGCCGGCTGCCACCGGTCCGGATCCTCGCCGCGCAGGATTGCCTTGAGCCTGCGGTGCACGGTGAGGTCGGCGTAGCGGCGGATCGGGCTTGTGAAGTGGCAGTAGCTGCGGTAAGCAAGCCCGAAGTGGCCTTCGTTGTCCGGGCTGTAGCGCGCCTGCTGCATCGCGCGCAGCACGAGCTTGTGCAACACGTGCGCAAAGGGCTTGCCTTCCGAGGCTTTCAGCACCGCCTGCACGTCCTTCGGATCGACGAAGGCCTCGCCACGCCGTTTCTTGATCGGGATGAACAGCCCGAACGGCTTGAGGAACGCATTGAGGCTTTCGATCGCATCGAGCTCCGGCGGCGGGTGCACGCGATACATGAACGGCACGCCGCGCGCTTCCAGTTCTTTGGCGACGGTGACGTTCGCGGCGAGCATCAGCTCTTCGATGATCCGGTGAGCGACGCGCCGCTCGCGCACCGCAAGCCCGGCCACGCGCCCCTCGTGCAGAAGCGCCCGCACCTCCGGCACATCCAGATCCAGCGCGCCGCGCGCCTCGCGGCGGCGGATGAGCTTTTGGTAGAGCGCGTGCGCATCGTCGAGCATCGCGCGGATCGCCGCATCCGGAATCGCGCGCGCATCGCGCTTTTCCAGCCAGTCGGAAACCTGCGTGTAGGTCAGGCGCGCCCGCGAACGGATCACGCCCTCCATGATGCGATGCGAGACGATCTTGCCTGAGGCATCCATGCGCATGCGCACGACCATCGCCAAGCGGTTGACGCGCGGATTGAGCGAACACAGCCCATTGGAAAGCTTCTCCGGCAGCATCGGCAACACCCGATCCGGGAAGTAAAACGAGTTTCCGCGCGCGCGCGCCTCCTTGTCCAAAGCCGAGTCCCGCGGCACATAGTGCGCGACATCGGCGATCGCGACCCACGCCTCGAAGCCCTGTCCGCGCCGGCGCACGAACACGGCATCGTCGAAGTCTTTCGCATCTTCGCCGTCAATCGTGACGAACAAAAGCGCGCGCAGGTCTTCGCGCCCCTTCATATCCCGCCGGCGTACCGCGGGGGGAAGTGCCTTGGCTTCGGCAAGCGCCTCTTTCGGAAACCGCCTGGGCAGCCCAAGCTCTTCGATCACGAGATCGATGAGTTGATGCGGGTCATCCACATCGCCCAGCACCTCGAGCACTTCGGCGCTTGGGGTTGCGGCGTCGCGCAGCAGGCGCGCCTTGACGAGATCGCCGTCGCGCGCGCCCTTCGTCTTGCGCTTCGGGACGATGAGCATCGCCGGCATCTTGCGCGAGCGCGGCTCGATGAAGGCCACGCCGTGCTCGATGCGAAAGCGCCCGACGACGATGCCGGGCGCCTTTTCCACGATGCGCACCACCTCGGCGATGGGGCGGCCGCGGCTGCGGGATTTGCGCACCTCGACGACATCCCCGTGCACGAGCCCTCGCATCGCCTCCGGCGGCACGAACAGGCCCTTTGCAAGCTCATCCACATCCACGAAACCAAACCCATCCGGATGGGCGCTTACCACGCCGATGTAGGTGCGCCCGCGCGGGCGTCTTTCGCGGCGGCGGCGCGCTTTCGCTGCGGGTTTGGGCTTTCTTGACATCGTTTTCCGGCCTCCTAAGATTCCTTGCCCCTGTGCCGAGGTGGCGGAATTGGTAGACGCGCTGGCTTCAGGTGCCAGTGGGCGCAAGCCCGTGCTGGTTCGAATCCAGTCCTCGGCACCACTTCTCGCGCCGCCTGCGGGCGGCGTTTTCTTTTTTGCACGAAAATGATGCCGCGCAACGAGGACGCGGGCATCCTTCGCATTCCCGACGCGAAGTCAACCAAGGGAGGCGGCGATGCCGATCTACGAATACGCCTGCACCGATTGCGGCCATCGGCTGGAGGCGCTGGTGCGCCGCGCGGACGAGACGCCTACGGCCTGTCCTGCCTGCGGCGGGGCGCTGGAAAGGCTGCTAAGCGCGCCGGCCGCTCCGTTGCGCCACGAGGCGCCGGCTTGCAGGGCGGAGGCGCCAGCCTGCGGCATGGGCGCTTGCCCAGCCTGTGAATAGCCGATGATTCCGCGCCGGCCGCTGCCGCACGCGGGCGTCGAGGTTTCGGCGCTCGCGCTCGGCACGATGACCTTCGGCGAGCAGAATACTGAGCGGGAGGCGTTCCGCCTGCTCGATCGCGCGGTGGAAGCCGGGGTCAACCTGATCGACACCGCCGAGCTGTATCCGATCCCGCCGCGTGCAGAAACCTATGGCGAGACCGAGCGCATCATCGGCCGCTGGCTTAGGCGAAGCGGCAAGCGAGAGAAAGTGATTCTGGCGACGAAGGTGTGCGGCCCCACGCACTGGTGCCCGCACATCCGCGGTGGCCGCGCGCGTCTGGATGAGGCGAACATCCGCGCGGCGGTGGAGGGGTCGCTTAAGCGCCTCGGCGTGGACTGCAT
This sequence comes from uncultured Zetaproteobacteria bacterium, assembly GCA_964614395.1. Taxonomy (GTDB): domain Bacteria; phylum Pseudomonadota; class Zetaproteobacteria; order Mariprofundales; family S012-25; genus CAZTLD01. The sequence continues at coordinate 1,466 of CAZTLD010000049.1, read as the reverse complement.
CGATCTTTATCAGACGCACTGGCCGGATCGCAGCACGAACTACTTCGGCAAGCTCGGCTTTGAGCCTGATCCGAACGAGACGATGACGCCGATCGAAGAGACGATCGCCGCGCTCGATCGGCTGGTCGAGGAGGGAAAGATCCGCTGGTATGGCGTTTCCAACGAAACGCCGTGGGGGCTGATGCGGCATCTGTGCGCGGCTGAGCGCTTCGGTTGGCCGAAGCCGGTTTCGATCCAGAACCCCTACAACCTTCTCAACCGCACCTTTGAGATCGGGCTTGCGGAGGTGGCGGTGCGCGAGCAGGTGCCGCTTTTGGCCTACTCGCCGCTCGCCTTCGGCGTGCTCACCGGCAAGTACTTGGGCGGGCGAAGGCCGAAGGGGGCGAGGCTTACGCTTTTTCCGCACTATACGCGCTATACGAACCCGCAAGCCGAGGCGGCCACCCGCGCCTATGTGGAGATCGCGAAAAACGCGGGGCTGCTGCCGGCGCAGATGAGCATCGCGTATCTGCTCACCAAGCCGTTCGTCGCGAGCGTCATCATCGGTGCGACAAACGAGGCGCAGCTTGAAGAGAATCTCGCAGCCGCCGAGCTTGCGCTGAGCGACGACGTGCGGGAGGCGATCGAAGATGTGCATCGGCGCATTCCGAACCCTGCGCCGTAGCCTTGGGGCGGTGGCGGCTGCGGCCCTCATCGCAGGCTGCGCCACCGAGGCCAACCACTACGATCCGCTGGAGCCGGTCAACCGCAAGGTGGATGCGTTCAACGACGCGCTGGATCGCGCGCTTCTGGATCCGCTCACGAAAACCTACCGCTTTGTGACGCCCGATCCGGTGGAGGGCATGATCGGCAATTTCTTCGGCAACATCGGCGAGATCAATGTGTTCGTGAACGACCTCTTGCAGGGCAAGGCGCGAAATGCCGGCGTGGATCTTGCGCGGTTCGTGATCAACAGCACGCTGGGGATCTTCGGGCTTTTCGACGTGGCCTCGGAAATGGGCCTGGAGCGCCACGACGAAGACTGCGGCCAAACTCTCGCGCGCTGGGGATGGGAGCACAGCGCCTATTTGGTCTTACCCGTGCTGGGGCCGAGCACGGTGCGCGATCTTGCCGATCCCGCCTGCCGCACGATCACCGATCCGAGTTTCTATATTTCGCTTACGGGACTGATGCCGGCGGGCGTAAGCTGGGCGATTTTGGGACTGCGCACGCTGAATACGCGCGCGCATGCGGATCAGGCGATCAAGCTGCGGCGCGAGTCGGCGCTGGATCCGTATGTGTTCACGCGCGAGGCCTGGCGCCAGAACCGCATCTACAAGATCTACGATGGCCATCCGCCGCAAGCGAGCACCGACGAAGACGACTGGGACGACGATTTCGAGGACGAATGACGCATCACCGATTTGCGCTTCGCCGCTGGATCGTCTAAAAAGGGGGTTGCGGCGAGGATGAGGGCGATGTGTGAT
>CAZTLD010000048.1:0-8088 GCA_964614395.1 uncultured Zetaproteobacteria bacterium | reverse complement strand
GGCGCGCGGCTGCGGGGCAAGGCACGGGTTTTGCTTGTGGACAGCGAGGGCATCGGCACCACCGAGGAAGCGCGTCGCCAATGGCCGATCTGGGAGGCGCTGGCGCCGACGCGGCGGCTGTGGGTGATGCCGGCGACACTGGACGAGGAGGACGGAATGGCCTTGCTGCAACTGGCCAAACATATGCGCGCCGATCATTTGGCCATCACTTGTTTGGATCTTACGCGGCGGCCGGGGAAGGTGCTCAATTGGGCTGCGGCCTCGGCATTGAAGCTTTCGTTTTGCTCCTTTGGCGCGGATGTGCCGGAGCGCACCGGCTGGCTTGCGCCGGATACGGTGTGGGCGGCGCTTTTCGCCCGCGGGAGGAAGGCGTGAGCGCGCCTTATGTCGCGGCCGTGGCCAGCGGCAAGGGGGGTGTGGGCAAGACCTTGATCTCGGCGTGGATGGCGCTGCGCGCCGCCGCCACGGGCCGCAAGACATTGCTGATCGACGCCGACATGGGGCTGGCCAACGCCGAGGTGGTGCTCGGCGTGCAGCCCAAAGCCACGGTGCACGACTGGTATTGCGGCCGCGCCGAGGTGCGGGAGCTGATCACGCCGGTGCGCGCGGGGCTGGATCTCGTCTCCGGCGGCAGCGGCTTTGCGGAGTTGGCCAGCATGCAGGATCGCACGCGGGCCGAGTTGATCCGCGTGCTCAGGGATCTCGCCGCGCCTTACGACACCGTCGTGCTCGATACGGCGGCGGGGATTGGCGAAAACGTGCTTTTCTTCGCCGCTTCCGCCGATCGCGTGGTGGTGGTGCTCACACCCGATCCCACCTCGCTCACCGACGCCTATGCGTTGGTGAAGGTGCTTTCGCGCGAATGGGGCGTGCGCCGCTTTTCCATCGTGATCAATCAAGCGGACGAACTGGAGGCGAAGCTGGTGTTCCGGCGGCTCGTCGTCGTGGCCGACCGCTACCTCGATGTCGTGCTCGAGGATTTGGGGTCGCTGCCGCCCGAGGAAGCGCTGGGCGCAGTGATCAAGCAGCAAAAAAGGCTCCCTTCGGGGGTGCCGGAGTGGATCGCCGAGCGTCTGGATGCGATCGCCGATCGTTGCCTTGAACCGACGGACGGCGCCGAGGGGCGCGGCGGCCTCAGGCAGTTGTGGGAGCGGACGCTTGCCGATGCGCTGATGCCGCGAGGAGGTGTGTGATGGACGCAAGAAGAACCGGTGCGCTGATGGGTGGCGTGGTGGGCGTGTGCGTGGCGCTGGTGGCCGCCGTCTGGGACGATCTCGGCTGGGCGCAGGCGCTCTACCGCGCATGCGTGGTGGGCGTTTTGGGTGCGTGGGCCGGATTTCTGCTCGGCTGGCTGCACCTGCTGCTGACCTCGGCTGCGCCTTCGGCCGACGAGGAGAAGCGCGCGTGAGCCAGGCGGCGCGCGCCTATCGCGAACACGCGGCGCCCGACGCGGAGGCGCTGCTGAAAAAGTATATGCCGCTTGTGCGCTACCACGCCGAGGATCTGATGCGCCGCCTGCCGCAGCAGGTGGAGATCGAAGACCTCGTGCAGGCGGGCGTGGTGGGGCTGCTGGAGGCGGCCGGGCGCTACGATCCCGCGCGCGAGGCGCAGTTTGCCACCTTCGTCGGCTACCGGATTCGCGGGGCTATGCTCGATTTCCTGCGCGCGCACGACTGGATGCCGCGCACGCTGCGCGGGGCGGCAAAAGACATTCAAGAAGCGATCCGTATCTTGGAGCAGCGCTATGGTCGTCCGGCCACGGAAGAGGAGATCGCCGCGGAGCTCGGCATCTCCGTGGACGAGTACCGCAAGCGCCTTGAGCAGGTGCGCGCAATGTCGGTCGTCTCGTTCGAGGATCTCAAACTGCGGCGGGACGACGACGATCCGGTGCAACTTGCCGAGTTGATCGCCGCCGATGCGTTCGACGGGCCGGAAGCGCAGGTGATGGTCGGCGAGTTCATGGAGCAGCTTGCCCAGGCGATTGCGGCGCTGCCGCCGCGGGAGCGGGTGCTGATCACATTGTATTACTACGAGGAGCTTTCGATGAAAGAGATCGCGCTGATTCTGGGGGTGACGGAATCGCGCGTCTCGCAGCTGCACACGCAGATGGTGATTCGGCTGCGCACGCAGCTGGGGCTGGACGCATGACGGCGCTGGTGCTCGATGCGCTGCTGCTCGTCGCGGTGGCGGGCGCGTGGTGGGAGCTGTGGCGCATGCGCCGCACCCAGCAGAGGCTGCGCGCAAAGCTCGCCCAGGCGATGCAGGCGCTGGATCAGGCGATGCAGGCGTTGGCCTCGGCCGCGCCTGAACGCACGCCCAAGCACGCCCCGGCTTCGGATCGGGCCTCGCCGCCCGCGGCCGCCCAGCTTGCGCGCATTCTGCAAATGAAAAGGAGCGGCCGTTCCAATGCCGAGATCGCGAAGGAGCTCGGCATCCCGCAGCGGCAGGTGGATCTGGTCGTCAAGCTCCATGCCAAGGCATCGCGCGGCGCTCGCGCCTCTCGCCATGCGTGAGGTTTTTGGGCTTTTGGCCGGTGGGGCAAAAGTTGCCCGATCCGGAAAAGACCGCCCGCTGCCGCCGCCGGAAGGCCTTCGGTTTTCGATGCTTCGTGCTGGCATGAAACCTGCATGAATACTGCGTGAGGAGGCGAGCATGGATCGGGGCGCGTTTATCGCAGGCGTGGGCTCAGGGATGCTGGAGGCGCGGCTCAACGACATTGCCCATAACCTTGCGAATGTCTCCACGCCCGGTTACAAGGCCAGCCGCACCGCGTTTGCCGCGGTGCTCGCGCGGGGACTTGCGCCGCGCGGGGACAAGGCCGCGTATCCGTCGCTGGCTGGCCAGCGTTTCGATTTGCGTCCCGGCGAGCTTCGGGCCACGGGAAGGGCGCTGGATGTGGCGATCGTTGGCGAGGGCTTTTTCCGCGTGCGTCTTCCCGACGGAAGCGTGGGGATCACCCGCAATGGCGAGTGGAAGCTGGATGGCACGCGCACTTTGGTGACGAGCTCAGGGTTTCCGGTGCTCGACGAGCAAAACCGCCCGATCGTGCTCCCGCAGGGGGAGTTCGTGGTCGATCAGGACGGGCGCGTGTTCGTGGACGGCGTGCAAGTGGCGGTGTTGGGGCTGAGCGCGGTGCGCGACCCTGCGGTGCTGGAGAAGCGCTCCGGCGGGGTGTTTGCCGCGCCGCCCGCTGCGCTTGCTCCTGCGCCCGATACCGTGCGCGTGCGGCAGGGAATGCTGGAAGGGGCGAACGTCCAGGCGGTGCTGGAGATGACCCGGATTGTGACCTTGTCCCGCCACCACGAGATGCAGATGCGCTTGATCGACCGCTTCGCCGAAGTGGAGCGGCTTCTCGCCGAGCGCGTGGGGCGGGTGGACATCTAAGCGACGGAGGTGAGCGATGATTCGTGCGTTGTGGACGGCGGCGACAGGCATGGCCGCGCAGAACATGAACCTCGATGTGGTGGCGAACAATCTTGCCAATGTGAACACGGCCGGCTTCAAGCGCGCGCGGGTGCAGTTTCAAGACCTGATGTATCAGCAAATCAAGCAACCGGGATCGGCGGCCAGCAACGCCGGCACGCTTTTGCCCACCGGTCTGCAGGTGGGGATGGGCGTGCAGACGGTGGGCACGGAAACGCTCTTTTCCTCGGGCAACCTCAAGCAAACCGGCGCACCGCTGGATCTTGCGATCCAAGGCAAGGGATTTTTTCAGATTTTGCTTCCCAGCGGCGAGGTGGCCTACACGCGCGCTGGCGCCTTTGCGCTTGATGCGCAGGGGCAGATCGTGACGATGAACGGCGATGTGCTGCAGCCAGGGCTTGTGGTGCCGCAGGACGCGCTTTCCATTCAGGTCTCGCGCGATGGGACCGTGTCGGTTGAGCAGCCGGGCGGGGTGCAGACCGTGATCGGCCAGATCCAGCTCGTGGACTTCGTCAATCCCGCGGGGCTCAAGGCGCTCGGCGACGGGCTGTTTGCCGCCACCCAGGCCTCCGGTGAGCCAATCGTGGGAACCCCAAGCCAGAACGGCTTCGGCTCCATCGCGCAGGGGATGCTGGAGATGTCCAATGTCAACATCGTCGAAGAGATGGTGAACATGATCGCAAGCCAGCGCGCTTATGAGATGAACGCGAAGGCGATCCAAGCGGCGGACGAGATGTTGCAGGCCGCCGCGCAGATCCGGCGGTGATGCGGCGCTGGGCGCTTCTGGGCGCGGCGGCGCTGGGGCTTGCGACCTCTGCAAGCGCAGCAGGCGTGCCCGAAGCGCTTCAGTCGTGGTTCGCCGAGGCCACACGGGGGCTTCCAGCGCGTGGCGAGATCGTCGAGGTGCGCCGCATGCCGCAGGCGCCAGGGCCGTTTAAGTGGGCGCTACCGCGCCTTGCCGGCTGGCCCGAGCGGATTTCGCTGCTTGCGCGCGATGCGAGTGGCGCGCGGTGGTATGTGCCGGTCGTGGTGCGCTGGCGGGCGCGGGCGGTGGTGGCCGCGCGTGCGCTTCCGGCGCAGACGGTGCTTACCGCTGCCGATCTCGCGCTGCGCGACGCGGACGTGACCGGCAAGCGCGCATGGGTGGACGATCCGGCGATGCTCGTCGGCGCGCGCGTGCTGAGGCCCTTGGCTCCCGGCGAGGTGGTGGATCTCGCCGCGGTGCAAAGCGCGCTGTGGGTGCGGCGCGGAGAGCCTGTGCAGTTGATTGCGCGCATCGGCGGCGTGGAAGTGCGCACGCAGGCCAAAGCGCTGCAAAGCGCGGCGCGTGCGCAGGCGGTTTGGGTGCGCAACCTGAAAAGCGGTCGGCGGGTGCAGGGGCGCGTGGTCGCACCGCGCGTAGTCGAAGTGGTGTGGGAGAACGGGCGATGACGCGGTGGTGGGTGTGGCTCGTGGTGCTGGCCGGCTGCATGCCGCGGGCCGAGGAAGCGCTGCGCAACCCTTACCAAAACGAAGTGGAGCGGGCGATGGCCGAGGCTGCGCCCGTTTCGGCCGAGGCCACGGGTTCCCTCTGGGCGGGGCAATCGGGGCTGCTTGCGGATGCGAAGGCCAGCCGCGTGGGCGATCTCGTGACGGTCCTCGTCAACGAGAACGCCAGCGCCAAGCGCAAGATCGGCATGAACAAAAACAAAAAGCACACACACAGCACGCAGATCGGCGCGATGCTCGGCTTTGAGAAGTCGATCGCGCAGCGCAACCGGAACTTCACGCCGGGCGCGGCGTGGGATGTGACCGATCAGCGCGCGTTTTCCGGCGCGGGCGGTGCGGAAAGCTCGGACCAGATCGTGGCCTCAGTGAGCGCCGTCGTGACAAAGGTGTATCCGAACGGCGTGATGCGCATCGTCGGACACAAGGTGGTGATGATCAACGGCCAGCCGCAGGCGATCCGCTTCACCGGCCTGATCCGCCGCTCCGACATCGGGCCGGACAACACGATTCCGTCCTCAAAGGTGGCCAACGCGCGCATCGAGTACGGCGGCGGCGGGGAGCTTTCCGAGGCCGTGCACGAAGGCTGGCTTTCCCGCACGCTGGAGCAGATATGGCCGTTTTGAGATTTGCATGCGCGCTGCTACTGCTCTGGCCGGCGCTGGGCCATGCGGAGCGGATCAAGGATCTTGCGGATTTCGCCGGCGTGCGCGGCAACGCGCTGGTCGGCTACGGCATCGTCGTGGGGCTCAACGGCACTGGTGACTCAGCAAGCAGCGCGCCTTTTACCGTGAGCAGCATCGTGGCGATGCTGGAAAAGCTCGGCGTGAATGTGCGGGGGTTTGCCTCGCGGCTCAAGCCGAAAAACGCTGCGGCCGTGATCGTGACTGCGGAGCTTCCCCCGTTTGCGCGCCCGGGCACACGGATTGATGTGCATGTGTCTTCGCTCGGCGACGCCAAAAGCCTGCGCGGCGGCGAGCTTCTTGCCACGCCGCTCGTCGGCGGAGACGGACAGGTGTATGCGGTGGCGCAGGGGCCGGTGTTGGTCGGGGGCTTTGCCGCGGGCGGCCAAGCGGCGAGCACCACCGTCAACCATCCCACCGTCGGGCGCATTCCGCAGGGTGCGCGCGTGGAGCGCCCCGCACCCCGGGCGTTCGACCGCGGGCAGGCGGTCGTGGTGCTGCAATTGCACCGGCCGGACTTCACGACCGCGTTGCGCATGGCCGAGGCCATCAATGCGGCTTTCGGGGCTGAGATCGCCGAGGCCGTGGATGCGGGCACGGTGGAAGTGAAAAACATCCAGCACGACGCGGTGCGCTTGGCCGCGCGCATCGAGCAGATCGAGCTTGCCACGGATCAGCCCACCGTCGTGATCGTGGACGAGCGCACCGGCACGGTCGTGATGGGCGGCGAGGTTTCGCTCGATCCGGTCGCGGTCTCGCACGGCGACATCAGCGTCACGATCCGCGAGCAGCCGCAGGTTTCGCAGCCGGCGCCGTTCAGCGAAGGGGAGACGACCACCGTGCCCCGCACCAATGTCGAAGTGAAGGAGGAAAAGGCGAAGCTCGTGATGCTGGATCGCCAGCCGAAGCTCAAAGATCTCGTGGCGGCGCTCAACGCCGTTGGCGCCAGCCCCAGCGACTTGATCGCGGTGCTGCAGGCGCTCAAGGCGGCAGGCGCCCTCCACGCGGAGCTGCGCACGCTATGAGAGATCTCGTCGAGACGGTGATCCTCGCCGACATGAAAAGCCGCGGCGTGCGCCCGCCGAAGGCAGCCGCAGTTCTTCCTCGTCCCCCGCAAGTGCGGGAAAAGCGCGATGCGAAGCTGTGGGAGGCCTGCACCCGCTTTGAGGCGATGCTGCTCAAGGTCTGGCTTTCCGAGATTGCGGGCAAAACGGGGCAGGCTTGGGTGGGGCGCTCGTTTGCCGGCAGCGTCTATCACGCGCTGTGGCTGGATGCCGTGGCCGATGCCGCGCGCACGCAAACGCCGCTGGGCTTGGCCCAGGCCTTGTATCGCAGCTTTGCCGAGGCTCAGGCGGGGGCGCATCCCGCCGATAACGAAACGAAGGGGGTGGGCGATGCGCGTTGACGGCCCGAATCGGCCAAGGCCTGCGGCCAAACCCGCCGCCAAGAAGCGCGCCGGCGCTGCGAAGGGCTCAAGCGCTTCGGTGCGCGTGGCCGATGCGGCAAGCCTGCAAGAGAAGGCCAAGGTGATGTTTGCGGAGTTGCCGGAAGTGCGGCTTCAGCGGATCGAGGCGATTCGCGAAAGGCTTGCGCGCGGCGACTACGAGGTCCCGCCCCGAGAGGTGGCGAAAAAGATCGTGCTCAATGCACTGGCGGAGGTGCCGTGGCGGTGAGCGAAGACTGGAACGCGCTGATCGGCGCGCTGGAGACGCTGTGCGAAGAGGAAGAACAGGCGCTTGCGGCGCTCGACGGCGCGCGCCTTTTGAAGCTGGCCGATCGGCATGCCGAAATCGGCCGTCGGCTGGCCGCCTGCGCGATGGAAACGCCTCCGAGCCCTGAAGCGCAGGCTCGTCTGACGAAGCTGCACATACGCCACGAGGCGCTCGCCCAGCGCATCCGGGCGCATCAGGACGCGGCGCGCATCGTGCTTCAGGCGCTGGGCGTGGAAGACATGCCCGCCTACGGGCCGCGGGGGAGGCGGTGAGCATCTTCCGGGCGCTCGATGTCGCGCAAAGCGCGCTGGTGGCGAACCAGCGGGCGATGGATGTGGTCTCGCAAAACCTTGCCGGCGCGGCAAACCCCGACTACAGCCGGCAGCAGGTGGAGCTGGCCGCGCGCACGCCGGAGACGATCGGCGGCGTCGTTTACGGCCGGGGCGTGGATGTGCGCGCGGTGCGGCGCGTCGTGGATCCGCTGGTGATGGGGATGCTTGTCGATGCGCACGCCGAGGAAGGCTTCGCGCGCATGCGCGCGCAGGCGCTTGCCGACATTGCGCCGGTCTTCGGCGACGCCACGACCTCGGATCTGACCGACGCCGTCATGCGCTTTTTCGACGCTTGGCGCACCTTCGCCAACCAGCCCGCCGATGCCGGCGCGCAGGCGCAGGCGCGGGTGCAATCGGAAGCCTTGGCGCGCACCTTCCGGCGCCAGGCTGCGGCGCTTGACGCAGCACTCGTGCGCCTCGACCAGCAGCTGCGGGATCGGGTGACGCAGGCCA
>CAZTLD010000047.1:0-8407 GCA_964614395.1 uncultured Zetaproteobacteria bacterium | reverse complement strand
GCATTCCGCGGCTGGCCGGGGTTGATGCTGATCTCGGAGCATGCGGACGGCGAGGTCATCGCGCAGGCGGTGGCAAGATTAGGCATCGCCTCGGTGCGTGGCTCGAGCACTCGCGGCGGCGCGAAGGCGCTCGTGCGCATGGTGCGCGCGGCGCGCGAAGGAACGCCGCTCGGCATCACGCCGGACGGGCCGCGCGGCCCTCGCGAGCGGGTGCAGATGGGGGCGGTGTGGCTCGCGAAGAAGACGGGGCTTCCGCTGCGCGCAGTCTGCTATGCGACAAGCCGCTATTGGCGCGCGCCGTCATGGGATCGGTTTTATGTGCCGATGCCGTTTTCCCGCGGCGTGTTCGTGTTCAGCGAACTGCTGGATGTGCGCGGCCTTTCCGACGAAGAAGCGCAAACCAAGCTCCAAGAACTCATGGATGCCACGCAAAGGCGCGCCGATCGTTGGTTTCACGCGCCTCATTGATTTGATTTTGCCCTTTTTTCCATCCAAGATGAGACCATGCTTGGGCTTCCTCTGGTTCGTGCGATCGCGTTCGCCGTCGGGTTTGTCGCGCTGATCGGCGCGATCGTCTTCGGGGCATGGTTTTTCACCGCCAAACCCAAGATCGAAGACCCCAACGAGGCTTGGCAAAAAGCCAAAACCCTCATCGAGGCGCACGAGTTCGACGATGCAGTCCCCTTCGTGCGCGCTGCAGCGCGCGCAGGCCTTCCCGAAGCGCAGGCGATGCTGGGGCTCATGTACCTGCGCGGGCAGGGCGTGGATCAAGACGAAACAGAAGCGCGCCGGTGGCTCAGGATCGCCGCCAAGCTCGGGCACGATCCGGAGGCGAGCACAAGGCTTGCGCGCCTGATTGAAACCGGCCGGGGCGGGCCCGCCGATCCTGCCGAGGCGGCGCAGTGGTACGCGCTAGCTGCCCGCAAGGGGCATCCGGAGGCGATGTATCGGCTGGCCGTGATGCACTTCGAGGGGCGCGCGCCCGCATCCAGCCTCTGGGAAGCGCTCTTCTGGGCGCACCAAAGCGCCAGGCACGGCTTGGCCGAGGCGAAAGCGCTCGTGGCCAAGGCTTGGCAGGCGATCGAGGAACGCGCGCAGCATGGGGATCTTGAAGCCGCGTTTTGGCTCGCCCGCGCCTATGCCGAGGGGATCGGCACAAGCCCCGATGCAAAGCTGCACCGCCGTTGGCTGCGGATCGCCGCCGAACGCGGCCACATCGAGGCCGCCTACCGGCTGGGGCTGGAACTCGTGGACGCGGACGCGGAAAGCGCACGCAAGTGGTTCGAGCGCGCTGCGGAAAACGGACACGCAGGCGCACAAGCGCGGCTTGGCGTGCTGCTTGCGCGCCAAGGGGATCTTGAAGCCGCGGAACGCTGGTGGCGGCAAGCGGCCGAAGCGGGAGAGGCGCTTGCCGCGCTCAACTTGGGGATCCTCGCCGCACAGCGCGGTGCGCGCGATGAGGCCCGCCGGTGGTGGGCGCAGGCCGCCCGTGCAGGAAGCATCCACGCGCTCAACGATTTCGGGGCGCTTGAGCTTGCCGCAGGCGCAGCGAAAGAAGGCGTCGCCAAGATCCGCAAGGCCGCCGAGGCGGAGCTTGCCGAGGCCGCTTGGAACTTGGGGCGGCTTCTCCTTCACGGGATCGGCACACCCCGCAATCCGAAGGAAGGGTTTTCTTGGATACGGAAGGCAGCCCAACAGGGCTTGCCGCAGGCGATGCTGGGCGTCGGGTTCTGCTTCGAGCGCGGGCTCGGCGTAGGGCAGAGTTTCGACAAGGCGCTTGCGTGGTACGCGAAGGCCGCAGAACGCGGGCTGCCTGAAGGGAATCTTTTGTATGCGTGGCTTGTGCTCGCGGAAGGCGCATCCGATGCGCCCCCGCCCCAAGGGGTGGAGGCGCTCGCGCGCGCCGCACGCGCGGGCGTGTGGCCGGCGATGAACCGCTTGGCGGCGCTGATCCTCACCGGCGAGGTTCGGCGTCCGGTCGAGGAAGCGGTGGCGCTGTTGCGACAGGCTGCACGCCAAGGCTATGCGCCGGCGCTTTACAACCTCGCCAACCTCTACCGCCGCGGCGAAGGCGTGCCGGCCAACGATCGCACCGCGCGCCAGCTGTTCGCGCAGGCCGCCCAAAAAGGCTTTGCGCCGGCGATGAATGCGCTCGCCTACATGCTGCTCACCGGCCGTGGCGGCGCGCGCGATGAAGCGGCGGCGCGCGCGTGGCTGGAAAAGGCAGCGCAACTGGGCGACGAAACCGCCCGCAGCAACCTCAGCAGTAAAAACCTCCCGCACGGCTTCCAGCTGCTTGCCGTCTACACGGAATCCAAGCTCAGCGTGAATCCGACGGCGTTGGGAAGCGACCTGTGGGCGGCGCTTGCCTGGGATCGTGAGTTCGTCTGGGAGGATCCGGGGCTTGCCGCCCGCCCCTCCCCGCGGGCATCATCGCGCTAAGCTTGCCAGCTTCCAGGAGGCGCGATGGCGATTTACGCTTCCGCTCCCGCTGAAGCGCTCTTTTGGGATCTCGTGCGCGCCGCAGAACAACACGCCGGCGCCGTGGACGAATGGCTGGAAGGGTATCTCGTGTTTCTGCTGCAGCGTTGGCTGAAGCGTCCCGCCCCGCTGCACCGCCCGGTGGGGCTGCAGGTGCTGGAGGCGATGGAGCGCGCGCACGCCCGCGGCGCATGGCAGGACGCCGGCGACGCTTGCCTGCTCTTGGCGGGGCTATTCCCGGAGCAGGCCGAGCGCCGACGCGTGTCCGTGGACTACTTCGTGCGCATGGGGCGGCTGTGCTTCCGGCAGGCGGCCGGCAGCGCCCGCAGCGAGGGCGAGGCGCGGCTGTTCGCCGCCGTGGTGGAGGGCTTCGTGCGGCTTGTGGACATTCTGCTAGCGGTGCGGGCGCAGTCTGCGCCGATCCGCTCGCCGCTGATGCTTATGGAGCTTGCCACCCGCCTTCCCAGCCGCACCGCGCGCAGCCTCTTAGAGACCGCGCGCCGTGACTAAGGCTGCGGCGCTCGATGCGCGCGCGTTTCGCGACCGGCGCAAGGACCCGTGCGCGCGGCTGGTGAGGCTTGTGCGCGCGCTGCGCACGCACTGCCCTTGGGATCGGAAGCAAACCTTGGCCTCGCTTCGCCGCCACACGATCGAGGAATTCCACGAATGGCTCGAGGCGCTGGACGACGCCGAGCAGGGAGCGTGGGACGCGCTGCGCGAAGAGATCGGGGACATGGCGCTGCATCTGGTGTTCTACGCGCAGATCGCCGAAGAACAGGGCGCGTTTTCGTGGGCGGAGGCGCTGGAAGGCGTGATCGACAAGATGATCGCGCGCCATCCTCAGCTCTTCGGCGGGGCGCCTCAGCCGTGGCATCAAACGAAGCAAGCCGCGAAAGGGCGCGCAAGCTTGCTTGACGGCGTGCCGAAAGCGATGCCGGCGTTGGTGCGCGCGGAACGCATCCAAGCGCGCGCGGCCGAAGTGGGCTTCGACTGGCCTGATCCCGAAGCGATGCTTGCCAAGGTGCACGAAGAGGCCGAAGAGCTCGTCCGCGCGCGCGCGGAATCCCCGTCGCGGGCAGAAGAAGAGCTTGGCGACCTTTTGTTCGTGCTCGTCAACCTCGCCCGCCGCCTCGGGCTGGATCCGGAGCGCGCGCTGCATCGCGCGACCGACAAGTTCGAGCGCCGCTTCCGCGCGATGGAGGCCGAAGCCGAAGCGCGCGGCGCGAAGCTTTCCGAGCTCGATCTGGAGGCGATGGAAGCGCTGTATCAAAACGCCAAGCGCAAGGAGCGATCATGAGCAAGCCCGAACCGCCCCAACTACAACTGCAGATGCCGCCGGACGTGCAGCGCGGCGCGTATGCGAATCAGGTGCTGATCGCGAACACGAAGGAAGAGTTCGTGTTCGACTTCGTGTTCAACGCGCCACCGCAGGCGGTCGTGAACGCCCGCGTGATCCTTGCGCCTGCGCACGCCAAACGATTGCTTCAGGCGCTGCAGCAAAGCATCGCGCAGTATGAGGCGCACTTCGGCGAGATCGACACCTCGATCCCCGAGCCGCCGGCGCGCCATTAGCGGCGCCCGCCGAGTCTGCGCTCGATCACCTCGGACAGCGTGCAGCCGTCGCGCCGCGCCCAAAACTGCAGAATCCGCCACGCATAGCGCGTGATCTGCACGTTCACCACCTCGGGATGGCGCGCGCGCCGGCGCGCCTGCCGGATCGCGTTCTTCATTCGCGTCCACTCGGCCGACGAAAGCCACGCCTCGGCCCACCGGTTGAGCGCCTCCGCATCCCACGGCGGCAGCGCGTGATACGCAGCCCACGCCGCATGCGTGCGCTCGCCCAGCCAGCGCGGATCGGCGAGCTTCTTTTCGATCCAGCGGCGCGCGAACGGCTCGTCTTCCGGCGTGATGCGGTATTTTGGCCTTGGCATGGCCGCATTGTGGCCCAAAAACGAAGCGGGACGCAACGCGCCCCGCTTTATTGGAACGGAATGCCCTATCCGGCTACGGCCAAAGCGGCTTGCCGGAAGCGTCTTGGATCGTCGGCCAAAGCTTCGTGCGGATGAGATCCTTCACATTGGCCGGCATCGGCACATAGGCGAGCTTCTTTGCCGCCGCATCGCCGTGCGCAAAGCACCAGTCGAAGAACCTCAGCACTTGCTTCGTGCGCGCGGGATCCTTCGCTTGCTTGTGCACGAGCACGAAGGTCGCGCCGGTGATCGGCCAGGAGTTCGCGCCTGGCTGATCGGTGAGCACGAGATAGAAGCCTTTGGCGTGCGCCCAGTCCGCGTTCGCCGCGGCCGCCTGGAAGCTTTCGATGCTCGGCGCGACGAACGTGCCCTCGCGCGTCTCAAGCTGCGCATAGCTCATCTTGTTCTCGAGCGCATAGGCGAACTCCACGTAGCCGATCGCGCCCTTGATGCGGCCCACGTAGTTCGCGACACCCTCGTTGCCCTTGCCGCCGACGCCGACCGGCCACTTCACCGCCTTGCCGAAGCCTACCTGCTCGTGCCACGCGGGGCTGATCTTGTCCAGGTAGTTCGTGAAGATCCATGTGGTGCCGGAGCCGTCGGAGCGGTGCACCACCGTGATGCGCATGTCCGGAAGCTTCAAGCCCGGATTCGCGCGCGCGATCTCGGGATCGTTCCAGCGGGTGATCTTGCCGAGGAAGATGCCGGCAAGCGCGCTGCGGCTGAGCTTGAGCGCGCCCGGCTTGATCCCGGGGATGTTCACGACCGGCACCACGCCGCCCATCACGACCGGCCACTGCACAAGGCCTTCCTTCGCCAAGCGCTCGGGCTTCAGCGGCGCATCGGAGGCGCCGAAGTCCACGGTGCCGGCGATGATCTGCTTGATGCCGCCGCCGGAGCCGATGGACTGATAGTTGAGCTTCACGCCGGTCTCGCGGTAGTAGGCGTCCGCCCACTTGGACAGGATCGGATACACGAACGTGGATCCCGCGCCGGTGATCATGCCGCCGGCGTTGGCCTGCGCGGCCAGCGCGATCGCGGCGATCGCAAGCCCAATACGCATCTTGTGTCTCATTCCTTGCCTCCCTTGCCTAGAACTTCACCTGCGCGAACAGCCCGAACGTCGTGGACTTCCAAGACTGGCCTGCTGCGACATTATTCGGCGCAGCCTTGCCGTTCAGCTGGCCATCCGCGCCCGTCGTCTTGGAGGTATCGTAAACGAGCGAGAAGTTCACGTTCTTGCGCGGCGTCCACTCCAGGCCCAGCACATAGCGGGTCGTCTTCGGGGTGACGCCCGTAAAGCCCTTCTGCTTGAGCTGCTCGTAGCGCCCCCAGACGCCGTAGCCGTCCGGCGTCATCGTCCAGAACCAGCCCGCAAGCCCGTTGGACTTGATGGCCGCACCCGCATTCGGCGTGCGCTTCGCGTTCACATAGTTCGCGCCCACGCGCCACGCATCCTGGCCGTAGGTGAGCATCGCCTGCGCAAGCGTGTATTTCGTGCCGGCATTGCCGAAGGTCTTCGTGCCCATGTAGCCGGTGCGATACTGGACATCGAAGGTCGCGCCCATGTCCGCAAAACCGACGCGCGCGTTGACGTCCGTGGCGTTGGTCTTTTTGATGTTGCCGTAGCCTGCGCCGTTCACGAGCGTGAGGTGATAGTCGGCGGTCTCGCCGAGCTTGCCCTTCACGCCGATGCCGGCGTCTGCGGAGCTATCGAACTTGTAGGTGTCCACGAACGTCTTCGTCGCGTAGCGGTGCTTCATCAGGTGCTCTTCGTGGCCGATCCACGGTGTCCCGATCACGCCCATCTCAAGCGTGAACGCAGGCGAGAACGCGCCGCGCAGAAACGCCTTCTTCACATAGACGTTCGTCTTCTTTTTCTGCAGCCCATTATCCACGACCACATCGGTCGTCCAGCCCATGCTCCAGACGTCGTCGAACGCATAGCTCATCGAGAAGTAGGCGCGGCCGATGCCCACCCCTTGACTTTTGCTCACCGTTTTGCCATTCTGCGCGGTCCGCGTCTGGCTGGCGTCGATGTAGAACTTCGCGCCCAGCTTGAGCTTGGAGGAGCCGTCCTCAGCGACGGTGACCCCTGCCCATGCGGGCGCAGCGAGAGCGCACGCCAGCGCCAACGCGGCGGTATAGATAGAGCGATGCATGTATAC
Source organism: uncultured Zetaproteobacteria bacterium (assembly GCA_964614395.1). Taxonomy (GTDB): domain Bacteria; phylum Pseudomonadota; class Zetaproteobacteria; order Mariprofundales; family S012-25; genus CAZTLD01. Next base: position 1,788 of record CAZTLD010000047.1, on the reverse strand, counting down.
CCCCTCATGCACGGTAGTTGGCGCGCACTTTAGCGCGCCCTACCCCCTCGTCAACTCGTTTTCCGGAATCGGTGCACCCACACGAGGCCCTCATCGCGCCAGCGCATACCCGGATGCAGCGAAAGCACGAACGCCTTGTAGGCCTCTAGATTCGAAAAGCCTTCGGCGCGGGCGTCTTCGTCCGTCATCTCGCCCAGCCGCTGGCGGAACACGTCCTCGACGACGAACGTCGCATTCCCCAGCGAAAAGCGCTCGCCCGGGTAGGCGTAAAGCCCGTCGCGGCGCTGCTCGGTCTTGCGGCCGGCGATCGCGGCTTCAATAAGCTTCGGGTGCCGGATCAGGCGATCGATCGTGCAGGTCTTCTCCGGATAGTTCACGCCTCCCCCTCCAGCGCAAGATACGGCCCAAGCCAGGCCTCGGCGGTGGCCAGATCCACGCCCTTGCGCGCGGCGTAGTCCTCAAGCTGATCGCGGCCGATCGGGCCCACCGTGAAGTAGCGCGCCTCCGGATGCGCGAAATAAAGCCCGCACACCGCGCTCGGCGGGCGCATCGCAAAGCTTTCGGTGAGCGTGATTCCTAGCTTTTCCACGTCCAAAAGCGCCCAGAGCTTCTCTTTTTCGCTGTGATCCGGCAGCGACGGATAGCCGATCGCAGGCCGGATGCCCTGGTAGCGCTCGCGGATGATCTCCTCAAGCGACAGCGCCTCCTCCGGCGCATAGCCCCAGAGCCTTCTTCGCACCTCGGCGTGCAGCCACTCCGCGCAGGCCTCGGCCAGCCGATCGGCGAGCACCTTTAGCATGATCGCGCGGTAGTCGTCGCCTTCGGCCTCCAACGCGCGCGCCTTTTCCTCCGCGCCGAACACGGCGCAGGCGAAGCCCCCGATGTGATCGGCCACCCCCGCCTCGGGCGGGGCGATGAAGTCGGCCAAACACAGATTCGCGCGCGTATCGCGCTTGTCTTGCTGCTGGCGCAGAAAGCAGAAGCGGATCGGGCGGTCCTTGCGTTCGACCCACACATCGTCGCCCTCGCGCCGCGCGGGGAAGATCCCTGCCACCGCGCGAATCTCAAGCCAGCCCTCCTCGGCGATCGCAGCCAGCATCCTTTGCGCGTCGGCGAACAGCTTGCGCGCCTCAGCCCCCTTTTCCGGATCGTCGAGCACGCGCGGATACGCACCCTTGATCTCCCACGCGGTGAACAGCGGCGTCCAGTCGATCCAGCGGGCGATCTCCTCCACCGCAGGGGCGAACGCATGCACGCCCGGATGCTTCGGCGGAGGCGGCACCTTCGTAAGATCCAGCTTCCAGCCGCGCCGGCGCGCCTCCGCGAGCGGCAAAAGCCTCTGCATCCTCGCCTTGCCCTCGCGCAGCTTCCGGATGCGCGCGTATTCCTCCTCCACCTCGCGCACGAACTCCTCGCGGAGCTCGTCCGAGACAAGGCTTTGCGCCACCTGCACCGCGCGCGAGGCGTCCTTCACCCACACCACGGGCCCTGAATACTCGGGCGCGATCTTGACGGCGGTGTGCTCCTTGGACGTGGTGGCCCCGCCGATCAGAAGCGGGATCTTGAACCCCTCCCGCTCCATCTCGCGCGCCACATGCACCATTTCGTCGAGGCTCGGCGTGATCAGCCCGGAAAGCCCCACGAGGTCCGCGTTCTCGCGCTTGGCCGTCTCCAGGATCTTCTGCGCCGGCGTCATCACGCCGAGATCGATCACCTCAAAACCGTTGCACTGCAGCACCACGCCGACGATGTTCTTGCCGATGTCGTGCACATCGCCCTTGACGGTGG
>CAZTLD010000046.1:0-8479 GCA_964614395.1 uncultured Zetaproteobacteria bacterium | reverse complement strand
GCCCCGCCCCAGCCCAAGCCGCCTTCCGAAGCCAAGCGCCGGCCGCCTTCGTCGAAATTGCGCGCGGCCTTGAAGCACCCGCGCCGCGCGCGCCCAAGCGCCGAGGAACTTTTCACGCCACTTGCGGAGACGCTCGCCGAACCCGAAGCGGCAACCGACAGCCCTGCCATCGCCGAGGCCGACGCAGCGGATGCGGCGATGAGCGCGCAGGAAGCAAACGCGTGGATCGCGCGCATCCGCGCGCGCATCGAGCGCGCGTGGCGGCCGCCGCCGGTGGTGGGCGAGGTGCGCGATCCGCTGGTGGCGCTGGATCTGAACCCGGACGGCACGATCGCGCGCATTGAGATTCTGGAATCGAGCGGGCATCCGGCGCTGGATGCGTCGCTCGTGCGCGCGATCCGTGCCGCCGCGCCGTTTCCGCTTCCGCCAAGATCGCAAGCCTTCTTGCACAATCGCGTCCGCTTCCACCCCCGGCGCGATTAGCATGAACTGCGCGATGCGCTAAGATCAGGGTATGCCGAAGCTGATCGTGACCGCCCCCGATGGTGTCGCGCGGGAGCACCCGTTCTCTTCTGACATCACGATCGGGCGGCATCCGATGATGGATGTCGTGGTGCTCGATCCGCTCGTCTCCAAGCGGCACGCGAAGATTGAAATGGTGCCGGGGCATGGCTGGCGCTACCGCGACCTCGGCAGCAAGAACGGCTCGTTTTTCGGCGGGGTACGCATCCAGGAGCGGCTGCTGCAAGATGGCGACGAGATCCGCATCGGCCGCTCGCGGCTGCGCTTCGTCGCGCGCACCGAGGACGAGGCGCTGATCAGCAGCATCTCGTTCGTGCGCGAGGCCCCCGCCCCGATTGCGGCGCAGGCGAATGTCGAAGCGGCCGCACACCTTGCGCCGGGCGTGGAAATCGCGGATCTGGGCAAGCTTCGCCGCGAATACGAAAAAATGCGGCTGGGCTTTGAGCTGTTGCAGCGGCTGGGGGCGCTCGCGCAGCCAAAGCAGGTGTTTCAGGAAGCCGCGCGCGCGCTTCTGGAGATCTTTTCCGCCGATCACTGCGCGATCCTGCTGTTCGCCGACGGCAGATTTCGTCCGACGGCGTTCGCAGCGCGCGAAGCAAGCGAGGACAACATCGTCGTCTCCGAATCGGTGCTGGACGAAGTGCGCCGCACGCGCCAAGCCGTGCTTTTGGCCGACACAGGGAAAAACGCGCGCTTTCGCGAGGCGCGCTCGATCGTGATGACCGGCATGCGCTCGGTGATGTGCACGCCGATCCTCGCCGTGAACCAAGACCTCGTCGGCGCGGTGTTTTTGGACTCCACCCGCGGGGCGGTCGCTTTCTCGCCGCAGGATCTCGAGCTTCTGGCAGGGCTTGCCGGGCACTTGGCGTTGGCGGTGGAAAACGCCAAGCTTTTTGAGCGCGTGCGCCATGAGGCCGCCGCCCGCGCGCAGTTGGCGCGGCTGCTTTCGCCGGAGCTTGCCGATCGCATCATCGCCGGCGAGATCAAGCTCGACCGCCACAGCCACGCCCGCGAGGCGACGATCATGTTCGCCGACATCCGCGGCTTTACACAGCTCGTGAAGCGCTACCCGCCAGAGAAGCTGGTGCAGACCCTGAATGCGTTTTTCGATCTCGCCGCGAAAACGATCTTCCGCTTCGGCGGCATGGTGGACAAATACATCGGGGATGAGGTGATGGCCGTGTTCGGCGCGCCGATCGCGGTGGACGCGCCCGCCGACCGTGCTGTGGCCGCAGCCGTGCGCATACTCGAGCTTTTGCGCGAGTTCAACGAAAAGCAGGCCGCAGCGGGCGAGCCGAAGCTCGGCGTGGGCATCGGCATCAGCGCGGGCGAAGTCGTGTTCGGTGCGGTCGGCTCCGAGGAAACGCTGCAGTACACCTGCATTGGGCTGCCGGTCAACGTGGCGGCAAGGCTCACTGAGCTTGCCCGCTCCGGCGAGATCCTGATCAGCGAAGAGGCCTGCCAGCGGATGAAGGTGCAGCCGGATCTGGAAGAGATCACGGCGCAGACGGTGCGCGGGCTGGATGCGCCGGTGCGCACCTTCCGCATCCGCCACGCCGGAAGCACGCTCCGGTAGCGCTTGCCGCAAGGCCGAGATCCCAGGATAATCTAAACATGCGCCGGTTTCGCCTTCACGCCGACTACACGCCGCAGGGCGATCAGCCGCAGGCGATCGAAAAGCTCGTAGCCGGCATTCGCGCTGGCAAGCGCTGGCAGACGCTTTTGGGCGTCACCGGCTCCGGCAAGACCTTCACGATGGCCTGCGTGATCGAGCGCGTGCAAAAGCCGACTTTGGTGCTTGCGCCGAACAAGACGCTCGCGGCGCAGCTTTACGCCGAGTTCAAGCAGTTCTTCCCGGAAAACGCGGTGGAGTATTTCGTTTCCTACTACGACTACTACCAGCCCGAGGCCTACATCCCGCAAACGGACACTTACATCGAGAAGGATTCATCCATCAACGAGCAGATCGACCGCATGCGCCATGCGGCCACGCGCGCGCTTCTGGAGCGCGAGGACGTGATCATCGTCGCTTCCGTTTCCTGCATCTATGGGCTCGGAAGCCCCGAGGCCTACGCCGGCATGATCCTTTACCTTGAGGTGGGGCGCACGCTCGATCCGCAGGCGGCGGTGCGCAAGCTCGTGGAGCTGCAATACACGCGCAACGACGTGGACTTTCATCGCGGCACGTTTCGCGTGCGCGGCGATGTGCTTGAGATCTTCCCGGCTCATGCCGAGGACTTCGCGATCCGCGTGGAGTTCTTCGGCGACGAGATCGACGCGATCAGCATGATCGATCCGCTCACCGGCAAGAGGCTTGAGCGGCTCACGAAATACACGGTCTTTCCCTGCTCGCACTATGTCACGCCGCGCGAGCAGCTTCTGCGCGCGATCGAATCGATCAAGGCCGAGCTCAAGGAGCGGCTTGCCGAGCTTCGTGCGCAGGGAAAGCTACTAGAAGCGCAGCGGCTTGAGCAGCGCACGATGTTCGACCTTGAGATGATCCAGGAAGTCGGCTACTGCACCGGCATCGAGAACTACTCGCGGCACCTGACCGGACGCGCGCCCGGGGAACCCCCGCCGACGCTTTTGGACTATTTGCCGAAGAATGCGCTCGTGATCATTGATGAATCGCATGTGACGGTGCCGCAGCTTGCCGGCATGTATCGCGGCGATCGCGCGCGGAAGGAGACGCTCGTTGAATACGGCTTTCGGCTGCCGAGCGCATTGGACAACCGGCCGCTCAAGTTCGAAGAGTTCGAGGCCATCGTGCCGCAGGTGATCTTCGTTTCGGCCACGCCTGGCCCGTATGAGCTGGAAAAGTGCGGCGGCGAGGTGGTCGAGCAGGTGATCCGGCCCACGGGGCTCGTCGATCCCGAAATCGAGGTGCGTCCGGCCAGCAACCAGGTGGAGGATTTTCTTGAAGAAGCCAAGCGCGTGATCGCGCGCGGGCATCGGGTGCTTGCGACGTGCCTGACGAAGCGCATGGCCGAGCAGCTCACCGAGTATCTGAACGAGGCGGGCCTGCGCGCGCGCTACCTGCACTCGGACATCGACACCGTCGAGCGCTACGAAATCCTGCGCGACTTGCGCCTGGGCGCGTTCGACGTGCTGGTGGGCATCAACCTGCTGCGCGAGGGGCTGGATCTGCCGGAGGTGGCGCTGGTCGCGATCTTCGATGCGGACAAGGAGGGATTCCTGCGCAGCGAGCGCTCGCTGATCCAGACGATCGGGCGCGCGGCGCGCAACGTGGAGGGGCGCGCGATCCTGTATGCGGACAAGATCACCGACGCGATGCGGCGCGCGATCGACGAAACCGAGCGCCGGCGCAAGAAGCAGCTCGCCTGGAACGAGGCGCACGGGATCACGCCGCAGACGGTGCGCTCGCGCATCAAGGACGCGCTCATCTGCGAGCTCGACTACGCCGCCACGCCCGCCATCGAAACCGAAACGGAGGTGTGCGAGCCGGACGAAATCCCGGCGCGCATCGCGGAGCTCGAGCGCAAGATGTTTGAGGCCGCGGCCGATCTGCGCTTCGAGGACGCCGCCCGCTACCGCGACGAAATCGAGCGGCTGCGCGCGCTGCTCCCCTCATCCACGTAAGGTTGTGGATAACTCGGGGACACCGCGGCCAAGTTTCATGAAAATCCGCTCATTTTCGCCGGCTCAAGCCTTTGCCTAAGTTTTAGGCGACGATATTTCCTTTGAAATATCAAGCCGTTATGCCTGCATCCCGATGCGCTGGATGCGCCAAAACGCGCAACGCCCGCTTGAAGCCCTCCGCCCCCATACCCATAAGGAAAATGGAAATTCCAGCGAAGGAGGTGAAGCGATGGCACTGGTGAGATGGTCGCCGTGGCGGGAGCTTGAGGAGATGCAGAGGACGCTGTCGCGCCTGCTCGGCGAAGGCGGTGTCGCGCCGACGGAAGAGGAAGTCTGGCTTCCGGCGGTGGACATCCGCGAAACCGAGGACGCGCTGATCGTGGAGGCCGAGCTTCCGGGCGTGCGCAAGGAAGACATCAAGGTGGACGTGAAGGACGGCGTCCTCACGATCTCCGGCGAGCGCAAGTATGAGCGCGAGGAAAAGGAAGAGAATGTGCACCGGATCGAGCGCGCCTATGGCCGCTTCACGCGCAGCTTCGCGCTGCCGACGAATGTGGATGTGGAGCATGTGCAGGCGAAGCTCAAGGACGGCGTGCTGACGATCCGGCTGCCGAAGAAGGAAACGGCGAAGGCGAAGACGATCAAGATCGACTAAGATATCCTCGTGGCGGAGGCCACGGAAGACGGCCGCGCGCTGCGGCCGAGCGGGCGGCGCGGAAGGCGCCGCCCTTTTCGTCTCGCGCGAACGCACTTCGTTCCCTAGGATTGAAAGGCGATGGAAAAGCATGTGTCCAAGGAGCTTTCAGGCCTTCGCGGATGGCTCAACCGGCGGCTGTTTGATCTGCACACGCCGGAAGGCCAGCGCACGAACCGCTTCATCATGCTGGCGATCGTGCTGTCGGTGTTCATCTCGATGTTCGGCACGGTGCCGGATCTTGCCGTGCGCTGGCAGCGTGCGATCACCGCGTTCGAATACCTCGTAAGCGTCCTTTTCGCGCTCGAATACGCAGCGCGTCTGTATGCGGCGAAGTACCCGAAAAAATATGCGCTGAGCTTCTACGGCCTCGTGGATCTGATGACGTTTCTGCCGATGTTCATCTTCGGCGATCCCGGGCTTGCGGTGCGGCTTTTGCGTGTGCTGCGGCTTTTGAAGCTCGTGCGGTATTTGAAGGCGCTGCAGCTTTTCATCCACTCGCTGCGCGACGTGTTCGACATCATGCTCGTCGTGGCCGCCGCGATCTTCCTCGTCGTGCTGATCGGCGGCAACCTCGCCTACTTCCTCGAAGGCGAAGGGATGCTTGATCCGCCCACGTTCCGCAACGCGTTCGAGGGCGCGTGGTGGGCGCTGGTGACAATGACGACGGTCGGCTATGGCGACATCGTGCCGCACACGCCCGCCGGCAAGGTCTTGGCCGCGGCGCTGATGATGCTGGGGCTGACAATGTTCGCGATGCTGACTGGCACGATCTCGGTCAAGATCGCACACGCGCTTTCCTATCACCGCGCTTGCCGCAAATGCGAACGGCTCATCTCGCAGGAGTTCGTCTATTGTCCGTTCTGCGGCGCGGATCAGCGCGAAGAAGAAGACAAGGAGGACTAGATGCTGGCCGCCCGCCGCTGGGACACGAAACCGAATCCGGATGCGATGCTCGTGCTGCTGCACGGGCTGGGCGCGAGCGCCGAAGACCTCGCACCACTTGCGGAGGCGATCGCAACCCGCACGCGCATCGGTATGCGCATCGTGCTGCCGGAAGCGCCGGCTAGGCGCGTGACGATCGCCGACGGCTATCCGATGCAAGCCTGGTACGACATCCGCTCGCTGGCGTTCACGGAGGATGAGGATGTTTCCGGCATACGCGCAGCGATCCAAAGCGTGCATGCGCTGCTGGATGCCGAGACGATGCGCGGAATCCACCCCGCGCGCATCGTGCTCGGCGGCTTTTCGCAGGGCGCAGCGCTGAGCCTCGCCGCGGGGCTGCGCTATCGGGCAAGCCTTGCGGGGATCGTTGCGTTTTCCGGTTATCTTCCGCTGGCGGATGCGCTCGCCTCGGAGCTTGCGCCCGAAGCCCGACGCACGCCGATCTGGATCGGCCACGGCACGGAAGACGATCTCGTGCCCGTGGCGCTGGCCGAAAAGGCCGCCGCCGCATTGGCCGCGCTGGGGCTTGAAGTCCAGCTAGAGACGTTCGCGGTGGGGCATGCGGTCTCGGACGAAGAGATCGCGGCGGCAAGCGCGTTCGTTCAAAAGGTCTTGTCGCGCCCGTCCCACTCGCCGACGTCCACATAGACGCAGCCCGGATACACCGCGCCGCTGTCCACGAGCCACCACCGCCCGCCGCGCAGCCCGAACTCGGCGTCGATCACGTCGCCCACGCGCAGATAAGCGATCGCTTCGCTCGGAAGCCGCACCGGCCCCACGTCGCCGTATTCGTCCTCGAACGAAAACCACCCCTGATCGCCGATGATGTTGACAAGCCGCGCGTGCCCTTCCGCGAAGTCCTCGAAACGCGAGCCGGCAAGCTCCTTGGGCATGCCGCCGCCCGCCCGCGCCCAGTCGTGCAGGATCAACGATGCGCGCGCGGCGCGCGCCGCCTCCGGCGCCACTTCATCGATCGCCTCGCGAAACGCCAAAAGCTCCTCTTCGCGCCTCCATCCGCGCTTTTGAAGGTGCTCGAGCCACCGGCGCAGCACCTCGGCGCACTCAAGGATCTCGTCGGCGCTTGCGCCCTCCTTCGGCAAGAACCAGCCAAGAAACTCGCGCAGATGCCCGGGCTCGAGCGCGCTCAGATCCCGATCGCCGAGATCCATCAGCGCCGGCCAGTCCGTCTCATCCCAGCCCTCGGGAAACTGATCCTCAAGCTCCTCTTCCCACTCCGCCGGCGGCGGGCCTTCCACCGGCTCGCGATCGGCGTAAAGATCGGAGAAGTCCACGAGATAGCGCGCGAAATCCTCCAAACAGCGCTCCACGCGCGCCCGATCCTCGGACGTGGGCGCGCTGCGCACGAAGTCGGTCAGCGCGCGCTCAAGCGGGCATGGTGCGGCCATCGCGCTCTCCCGAAACCTCAAGCTGAGGCAAGGCTATCAGCAGCTTTGCGGATCCTCCTCCCGCACCGCCCACGGCATGCCGATCTCGGGCATCAGCTCCATGAACGGATCGGGGTCCAGCTCCTCGGGGTTGACCATCCGGCGCACGTTCCAGTCGCCGCGGCGCACCAAAAGCGCCGCCGTCACCACCGGCACGGCCGTCGTGTAGGAGATCGCCTGGTGGCCGATTTCGGCGTAGCAGTCTTCGTGCGCCTTCGTCGAGTAGATGAACACGCACCGGCGCTGGCCGTCCTTCTCGCCGCAGACGAGATCGCCCACGCACACCTTGCCGCGATACTCGGCGGCCAGCGTCGTCGGATCCGGTAAAAGCTTTTTGAGCAGCCGGATCGGGATCACCTTGCAGCCGTCCACCTCCACCGGCTCGATTCCCAAAAGCCCGAGCTTTTCCAGCGTATTGAACACCTGAATGTAGTGATCGGAAAAGCCCATCCAAAACTGCACGCGGCGGGCCGGCACATTCACCGCAAGCGAATGCACCTCCTCATGGCCCATCGCGTAGATCGTCTGCTCGCCCACTTCGGGGAAGTTGAACGTGCGCTTCATCGAGTGATGCGGGATCACCTTCCACTCGCCGTCTTCCCAGTAGATCACATCCTCGAGGATCTCGCGCAGGTTGATCTCGGGATCGAAGTTCGTCGCAAAGAAGCGATTGTGCGAGCCGGCGTTGACGTCCATGATGTCGATCGTCTCGATCGTATCGAGCAAATGCTTTTGCGCATAGGCCACGAACACGTTCACCATCCCCGGATCGCAGCCGATGGACAGGATGCAGGTAAGCCCCGCCTTTTCGAACTCCTCCTTGCGCTTCCACTCGTGCAGCGCATACCAGGGCGCAGGCTGGTTGAGCTTGTCCGGCTCCTCATAGACGGCCGTATCCAGATAATGCGCGCCCGCCTTGAGGCAGCCTGTCATCACGCTCATGTTCGTATAAGGGCTTGCCACGTTGATCACGATATCCGCGCGCGCCTCTTCGATCGCCCGCGCCACCGCATCCGCATCCATCGCATCAAGCTCGCGCGCCACGAGCTTGCGCGAGGGATCGCGCACGTTGCCCTTTTCGATCGCGCTTCGGATCGCCTGCTCGCATTTGCCTTTGTGCAGGGAAGCGATCGTGATGTCGCCAAACTCGTCGTTGTGCTGTGCCACCTTGTGCACGACCGCCTGCCCCACGCTTCCGCACCCGATCACGAGCAGATTCTTGCGATCCGCCATGCGCCTTCTCCTTTGCCGTGGACTTGGGGCGCGAACCCTA
>CAZTLD010000045.1:0-8585 GCA_964614395.1 uncultured Zetaproteobacteria bacterium | reverse complement strand
CACGCGCCGGGGGCTTCCGCCGACGCCGATCTGCAATCCCTCCAAGGCCTCGCTGGTTGCGGCTGCCCATCCGGCGGACGTGGACTATCTCTACTTCGTCGCCGACGGCACAGGTGGGCATCGCTTCGCCCGCACGCTTGAGGAGCACGAACGCAATGTACGCCGCTGGATCAGGATCGAGCGCCACCGGCGCTGAGGCGTGGATCGTCGTCGTGCGCGTGGAGCCTCCTTCGGCGATGGCGCTGTTTCAGGCGCTCGTGGAGGGCGAGGAGGGCTTGGCGGTGGTGCGCTGCCGCGACCCCGAACGCATCCGCCAAGAGCTTTGGACGACGGAGGACCTGCGCGACGAGCTGAAACGCTGGCTTGCCACATTGCCGGAAAAGCTCAGCGTGGAGGTGCTCGACGAATACCGCTGGGGGAGCCGATGCGGCGCGGACGGCTGATCACGCTGGAAGGCATCGACGGCGCGGGCAAAACGACGATCGCCGCGCTGCTCGCCGAAAGGCTGGCCGCGCGCGGCGTGGAGGTGGTGCAAACCCACGAGCCGGGCGGCTTTCCCGAAGGCGAGGCGCTGCGGGCGCTGATCCTCGAACGCGACTGGCCGCCGGAGGCCGAGGCGCTTCTCTTCTTCGCCGACCGCGCCGCCCATGTGCGCACGCTCATCGCGCCGGCGCTTGCCCGCGGCGCATGGGTGATCTGCGACCGCTACACCGACTCCACCCTCGCCTACCAAAGCGCGCGGGGGCTGGCGATGGAAAGGCTTCGGAGCGCAGCGGAGCTTGCCGAGTGCGGCGTGCGGCCGGATGCCACGTTTTGGCTCGATCTGCCGGTGGAGGCGGCGCTTGCCCGCATCGGCGCGCGCGCACCGGCCTCGCGCTTCGAGCGCGAAGCGCTGCTTGAGCGCGTGCGCCAAGCCTACGCCGAGCTCCACCGCCGCGCGCCCGAGCGCATCGCGCGCGTGGATGCCACCCTCTCCCCAGATCGCATCGCGGATGCGATCTTCGAAAGGCTCAGGCGGTGGCTGTAGCGCCGATCGGGCATGATGCGCTCATCGCGCGCTTCGCTGCGGCGCTGCGGCGCGGCGCGCTGCACCATGCCTGGCTCATCGCCGGCCCCCGCGGCGTGGGCAAAAGCCTCGTGGCGCGCTGGCTTGCGCAGCTTGCATTGTGCCGCACGCACGAGGCATGCGGGCGTTGCGACGCGTGCCAGTGGTGGGAGGCGGGCGTGCATCCGGATGCGCAGTGGCTCGCGCGCCAAGCCACGAGGCGCGACATCGTGATCGACGACGTGCGCGAGGCGCAGCGCTGGCTTGCGCTCGCGCCGGCCGCAGGGGCCATGAAGGTGCTCGTGATCGACGAGGCGGAGACGATGAACGCGCAGGCGGCCAACGCGCTGCTCAAGACGCTCGAAGAGCCTCCGCAGGGCGCATTGATCCTGCTTGTCGCACACGATCCGATGCGGCTTTTGCCGACGGTGCGCTCGCGCTGCGTGCGCTTGGAGGCGGGGCTGCTTTCGCCTGAGGCCACGCGCGCGGTGCTCGCCGCGGCCGGATGGCCCGAACCCTTGCAAGAAAAGATGGCCGCGATCGCAGCCGGCCGGCCCGGGATCGTCGCAGGGCTGAACGATGCGGAAGCGCGCGCGCTGCTCACTTGGATGCGCCTGTGCGAAGCGCCCGAGAAGGCCGACATCGCCGAGGCGCACGCATGGACCCGCGCGCATGCAGGCCGCATCCCGTCGGATGCGATCGCAGCCGCCAGCATCGCGCCGTGGCGCGAACGCAATGGCCTGGATTGGGCGCTTGCGGAGGCGCTTTCGCGGCTTGCCCGCTGGCCGGAAGAAGCGCGGCGCTTTTCGCTGCGGCCGGCGGCGTCGCTCTTCGCGCGCTGGCTTGCGCTGCGCCGCGCAGCACGCGCTTGCGCTCGGGAAAGAAGCGGCGAGCATCGCGCCGCATACGGGGAGGCGCGATGAAAACCTTTTATGTCACCACGCCCATCTACTATGTGAACGACGAACCGCACTTGGGGCATCTGTACACGACCGTCGCGGCGGATGCGCTTGCCCGCTACAAGCGGCTCGTCGGGTTTGATGTATTCTTCCTCACCGGCACCGACGAGCACGGGCTCAAGGTGCAGAAGGCGGCCGAGGCTGCGGGGCTTACGCCGCAGGAGCTCGCCGATCGCGTCGTCGCCCGCTATCGGGAGCTGTGGCCGAAGTTCTCCATTTCCAACGACGACTTCATCCGCACGAGCTCCGAGCGGCACCGGCGGGCGGTGCAGGCGTTCTGGCGGCGGCTCGATGAGGCCGGCGCGATCTACAAGGGCGTCTATGAAGACTGGTACTGCGTGCCCTGCGAAACCTTCTGGACGGAAACGCAGCTCAAGGACGCGCCCCGCCCCGGCCATTGCCCGGATTGCGGCCGGCCGGTGGAGCGGGTGCAGGAGGAGTCCTACTTCTTTCGGCTGTCGGCATTTCAAGAGCGGCTGCTTGCCTGGTATCGCGAGCATCCGGACGCGATCCAGCCCGAGGTGCGGCGCAACGAGGTCGTCGCGTTCGTCGAGCGGGGGCTCACTGATCTTTCCATCTCGCGCACGACCTTTTCCTGGGGCGTGCCCGTGCCCGGCGACGAAAAGCATGTGGTCTATGTCTGGATCGACGCGCTCGTGAACTATCTCTCGGCGCTCGGCTGGCCAAACGAAGACGCCCCGCGCATGCGCTATTGGCCGGCGGACGTGCACCTGATCGGCAAGGACATCCTGCGCTTCCACGCGGTCTATTGGCCGGCGCTTTTGATGGCGGCGGGGCTTCCGCTTCCGAAGCGCATCTTCGCCCACGGCTGGTGGACCGTGGAAGGCGAAAAGATGAGCAAGTCCAAGGGCAACGCGCTCAAGCCCGAGGAACTGCTGCGCGAATACGAAGCCGATGTGCTGCGCTACTTTCTGCTGCGCGAGGCGGCGTTCGGCGACGATGCCGACTTTTCCGCGCGCGCGATCCGCGCGCGCTACGAAACGGAGCTCGCCAACGACATCGGCAATCTCCTGCAGCGGACCTTGGCGATGCTTGCCCGCTACCGGAACCGCACCCTCCCCGCGCCAGGAAGCGAAGAAGATCAGGATCGCGCGCTGATCGCCGAGGTGGAGCACACCTGGGAGCGCGTCGATCGGGCGATGGATCGGCTCCAGTTTCATCTGGCGCTGGAGGCGATCCATGCGCTTGCCCGCGCCGGCAACCGCTATGTCGAGCGCAACGCCCCGTGGGAGCTTGCGAAGGCGCAAAGCCCGCGGCTCGATACGGTGCTGTTCCACCTGGTGGAGCTATGCCGACATGTGGCGGTGCTGCTCTCCCCCTTCATGCCGGTCAAGGCCGGGATGATGCTGGCGCAGATCATGGACGCGCCGGTGGATGTGAACGCCCTTTCCGCCGCCCACGACGGCGGCTGGGGCAAGCTTGCTCCGGGGCATCGCTGCGCGAAGCCGCAGCCGGTGTTTCCGAAGCTCGGCTAGTAGCCGGCGAAGTTTTCGAGCACCCGCTGTGCGGGCGGAACCTCGAGCGCATCCAAGACCCGCTCGATCGCCTGCACCATGGGTGGTGGGCCGACCACATACGCCCAGCTTGCCGCCAAATCCGGCAAATGGCGTGTAAACCACGCGGCATCCGCCGGCCCTTGCGCGCCCTCGCCTCCGCCTTCGTCGAACACCGGATGATAGACAAGCCACGAGCGCGCGCGGGCGGCGGCGACGAACTCGTCGAAAAAAGGCGCGCTTCGCGGGTTGCGGTTGAGGTGCACGACGGCCACCGGCACGCGCGGCTCATCGCGCAGCATCGCGCGGACGATCGCGCGCACGGGCGTGATCCCCACGCCTCCCGCGATCAGCACATGCGGGCGCGTATCCGGCTGGCGCACGAACGCGCCGCGCGGCGCGCTCAGCACGCACACGTCCCCCGGCCGCAGCGCGGCCAGCGAGCGCTTGAACGCGGACGTGCTCGTGCGCGTGGCGAATGTCAGCACGGGCTCGCCGGGAGCCGAGGCGATGGAAAGCATGCGTGCAGACCCGCGCGCATCGGTGTGGCGGGGGCTTGCGATCGCCAGTTCCACGAACTGGCCGGCCTGAAACGCAAAAGGCGCTTCCGGCACGAGCGTGCACGCAAGCGTCCCTTCGGCGATCGTGCGAACCTCGGCGACATAGGCCTTCATGCCTCAATCCCCCAGCGGCGCAACAGCGCCTGCATCTCGGGCGGACGGCCAAGGAAGCGCCGGATGGCCTCGTCCATCGGGCGCGTGCCGCCGATCGCCAGAATCTCGCGGCGGAACGCGCGCGCCCGGCGGATGCGTGGCCGCGCATCCGGGGCGGTCGCATGCCATGCATCCGCGGCCATCGTCTCCGCCCAAAGGTAGCTATAGTAGCCGGCTGCATAGCCGCCGGCGAAGATGTGGGTGAAGCTGTTTTCGGTGCGATCGTAGCCTGCGCGGGGGACGACCGCCGCGCGATCGCGCGCCTGCCGCACCCGGCGGCGCAACTCCACGGCATCGGCAGGCGCCGGCTGCGTGTGCAACGCAAAATCCATCCATGCGTATTCAAGCTGTCGAGCAAGCCGAAGCGCACCGAGAAAGCGGCGGCTGGCGATCAACCGCGCGATCTGCGCGCGGGAAAGCGGCGCGCCCGTGCGCCAGTGCCGGCTCAAAAGCCGCAGGCCCCACGGGGTGGAGGCCGCCTGCTCCAGCCACTGGCTGGGAAGCTCCACCGCATCCCACGGCACGCCGCCGAGCCCCGAAAGGCTCCGCACCCGCGTGCGCTCGCACAACACAAGGTGCAACGCGTGCCCCAGCTCGTGCAACAGCGTTTCCGCATCGCTCGGCGTCCATAGAGGCTCTTGCCCCTCGGCGCGGGCGAAGCTTGCGACGATATAGGCCACGGGAAGTGTCGTGCGTTGGGGATGGCGCCAGCCGATCGCGCCCTCGTCCATCCACGCCCCGCCCCGCTTGCCGGTGCGCATGAAGAGATCCAGATACAGCCATCCGCGCGTCCGCCCGCGCTCCTCCACGCGCAGGCAGCGCACCTCCGGATGCCAGCGGGGGGCTTCCGGCTCCTCGACGAAGCGGATGCCGAACATCCGCTCGGCGATCGCGAGCGCCCCTGCGACCACTTGGTCTGCCGGAAACCACGGGCGCAGCGCTTCTTCGTCCACGAAGCGCGCCCGCCGCATGCGCTCCATCGCAAACGCAAGATCGTGCGGCGCAAGCCGGCGCAAACCCAGTTCCTTCGCCGCAAAGGCTTGAAGGCGCGCGTATTCTTCTTCCGCGTGCGGGCGCACGGCGCGCGTGAGTTCCTCCAAGAACGCTTCCAGCCTGGCCGCGCTCGAACACATGCGAAGCCCAAGCGCCATCTCGGCGTAGTGGGGAAAGCCCAACAGCCGCGCCGCCTCCTCGCGCAGCGCAAGGATGCGCAGGATAAGCGGCGTGGTGTCGAACCTTCCGCGGCTTGCGCGCGCAGCCCACGCCCGGTGCAGCCGCCGGCGCAGCGCGCGGTTTTCCGCGTGCGAAAGCGCCGGCCCCACCAGCGCCTCGTCCAGCGTGAACGCATAGCCGGAAAGGCCATGCGCGCGCGCGATGCGTTCGGCCTCGGCCTGCACATGCTCGGGGATGCCGGCAAGTTCTCCCCGGTCCCGCACATGCAGCACGACGCGCTGGCTTGCATCGAGCACCTGTGCTTCAAAACGCACCGCAAGCCGCGCAAGCTCCGCCTGGATGTCCAAAAACCGTGCGCGCGCTTCCCCGGAAAGTCCCGCGCCAGCCAGCTCCATCTCCAGCCGCCGGATTTCGGCCGCCCGCCGAAATGTCTTCTGCCGCGCCTTCGCCGCAAGCTTTTGCAGGCGGGCGAAAATCCGAGGATCCTGCCGCGCCGCGCCGAGGAAACGCTCCACGCGCGCCTCGCCCGCCTCCACGATCGCGCGCAGCTCCGGGCGGCTTGCCACCGCCTCCAAGTGGCGCACCGGAGCCCACGCGCGGTGCAGCACCTCCTCGGCGGCATCGAGCGCATCCAAAAGCGCCACCAGCCCCCGCGCCGAGCGCGCCCGCGCAAGCGCGCGTTCGGCTTCGGCGATCGCCGCCTCCAATGCCGAAGGCGCATGCCTTTCGGGATTGATCGCCTCCCAAGGCGGCCATGGGCCGCCCCAGTCGAGCAGCGGATTAGCCATCGGCAAGCGCTCTCAGCGGTCGCAGCCAGCCCGCAAGCGTGATGAGCGGCAGGCCCACCAATGCGGTCGGATCGCGGCTTTCCACCTCCGCCATCAGCGCGATCCCCAGCCCTTCCACATGAAACGCGCCTGCGGCGTCCAGCGCAGGCTCATGCCGCAAATAGGCGGAAAGCTCCGCATCCGTCAGATCCGCGCGCAGCCGCAAGCGCGTATCCACGACCGCGCTTTGCGCCGGCGCATCCGGCCGAAGCAGGCACACCGCGGTGTGGAACACCACCGCCTTGCCGCGCATCGCCTTGAGCTGACGAAGCGCGTCGTCCTCTGATGCGGGCTTGTAAAGCGGCCTACCCTCGCACACGCCCACCTGATCCGAGCCGATCACCCAGGCTTCTGGATGCACTCTTCGCACGCTTTCCGCCTTGCCGCGCGCGTTGGCAAGCGCTTGATCCCTCGGGGGAAGCGCGCGCGTTTGCGCTTCGTCGAACGAGGGCGCGACCGCCTCGAACGGAAGCCTGAGCCTCGCAAGCAGCGCGCGCCGCGCGCTCGAGGTGCTTGCAAGCACCAGCCTCACAGCACGAGCACCCCGAAAAAGATCGCAAGGGCGCTTACCGTATCCCTACCCCACGCCAGCCACGCATGAGCCTCGGACGGATCCTGCCACAGCGCGATGGCATGCGCCGTCGCGCGCGCGGCAAACCACAGCCCCACGAACCACGCCCCTTCCGGCGCGTGGCGCGCGGCGTAAACGCAGGCGGCAAGCGCTGCAAGCAGCCACAGCAGCATCGTTCCCATGCGCGGCGAGCTTGCTTCGTCCATCACCACCGAAGCGCCGGCGAACAGCGCTGCCGCCGCGATCCACGGCGCGGCGATCTTCGCCCACAACCAAGGCCAGGCGACGATCGGCGCCACGAGCACCGCGCTCACGAACAGCTGCGCGCGCAGCGAACCCGCGCTAGCGGGCTTCATCGCCCTCGTCCGCAGGCGCAGGCTCGCCGGGGATGCGGTAGCGCTCGCTCAGCCAATCGCCGAGATCGACGAGCCGGCAGCGCCGGCTGCAAAACGGAAACCAGCGTGTGCGGCGCTCCACGGGCCGCCCGCACTTCGGGCAGCGGAACTTCAGCCGATCGGCACGATCGTCCATGCCCACGCTTCGTCGTCCTCCATCGGCGCAAACGCCTCGCCCGGCCCGGCCTGCAACAGCGTGATCACCAACCGCCCGTGCGCGCTCACCACCCGCGCGCGCACGCCGTCGCCGGCATTCTCAGGCGGACGCAAAAGCAGGATTCCGCCCTCGCCGCGCTCGAGCACGATCCGGCCTTGATGCGCCACCGTTTCTCGCCAGCCGCCGAAGTCTTCGATCTTTTCGCACAGCCAGTCGAGCGGCGCCATCAACGCCTCGATCGGCGCTATCAACCCGACAAGCCAGCCTTCCGCCTGCCAGCCGCGCATGGCGCCGTCTACATCCGCCAAACCGGCCACCGACTCGGCCAGCGCCTCCGCAAACCACTGCAGCCGCCCGTCGCGCAGAAGAGCGTTCGCCGATGCGAGCGCTTCTTCGAACTGCGAGCGCTGCGCGCGCACATCCACGCGCGCTTCCCGAATGCGCGCCTCCCAACCCGGGGCCTTCTCCTCAAGCTGCACGAGGTAGTCGTCGAGCTGGTCGAACAATTCCGCCGCCGCCGCGCCTGCCGCCGGCGACTTGCCGCTGCCGAGCAGCAGCGAAGCCAGCGCCGCCAGCGCACAGGCGCAGGCCAGCGCATCGCTGCGCGCGTGGGCCCGCAACGCGGCCCGCCCCGCCGCACGCAACGCCAGCGCCGCCTTGCTGCGCGGCGTGAGCGGCACGATCAGCGGCGTGCGTCCAGATCCCACAGCAGCACCTCGTCCATCGGCCAATCCTGACGCCGGCAGGCGGCGACGACCACGATCCGCCCCGCGGATCGGGCCTCGCGCACGAGGCCCTCGGCGAAAAAGCGCGCTTCTTCCGGCGCAAGGGCGTCCACGGGTTGATCCAAAAGCCACAGAAACGCCTCCGAAAGCGAAAACGCGGCCAGATACACGCCCACCGCCTCCCGTCTTGTCAGCCCTTCCAGCGGCGCATCGAGCGGCCGGCGCACGCCCCAGCGGGCCAGCGCCTGCCGCATCCGCTCGGGGGACGGGCGCGTGGCGTGCCCGAAAGCGAGCTCCTCTTCGATCGTCACCCCGAGCCACACCGGCGGCCAGGCATCGGGCATGTAGCGCACCTCATCGGGCTTCGGCCGCCACGGCGCACCCTTCCACCGCACCGCCGCCCGCTCCGCCTCGGCAAGGCCGGCAAGCCTTCTCAGCCACAGGGTCTTTCCGCTTCCCGAGCGCCCGGCGACGAGCAACACTCGCCCCACCGGCACTTGCAGATG
>CAZTLD010000044.1:0-8905 GCA_964614395.1 uncultured Zetaproteobacteria bacterium | reverse complement strand
TTTGCCGCGCAAGGTCGTGGAGGGAATCTCCGACTACCTGCAGCGCCATGCTTATGCGCGCTTTGCCGATCTGATCGGCGATCTGGACACTGGCGATCCAGCTTAGAAGCTTCGAATCAGAGAGAGCATTGCTCTAAACCGGCGTAAGTGAAAACGGAGAAGGCTAAGAAGACTAAACGCAACCCTTGCGGGCCTCTGAGCGATGGCACTGATTTTGCTGATGAGTCTCTGTGCGCGAAGAGAATCCGACGGCTGAGGTTTTCACTTCGCTTCCGGCCTATGAAGCGGAAGCGGCGGTGGCGTTCAGCGATTTGCGCGATTTCACCGAGATCGCCGCTCAGCATGATCCCAGAAAGGTGTATCAGACGCTGAATCAGGTGCTTGTGACGCAAACACGCATCGTGCGTGAGTACTCCGGTGCGCTGGATAAGTTTCTCGGCGACGGGATGTTCGTCTACTTCACTGGTGATCGGGCCGTGGAGCGAGCGGTGCGCTGCGCAGCCGCTTGGCAGGAGGCGATCTCGAAGCTTGAGCTTCCGATTCCCTGCGCGATCGGGTGCGGCATCCACTTTGGACATGTGCTTTTTTGCCGGATTGGCGACGAGCATCGCTACGAGTTCACGCTGATCGGGGATGTCGTGAATGTGGCGGCACGGCTGTGCGGGCATGCGCACCCCGGCCAGATCCTGCTGACCCGTGAGGCGGTGGCTCGCCTGCCGGCTGAGCTTCGCGCCCGCTGCCGGTTGATCGGCAGGCGCAAGCTCAAGGGAAAGGCCAAACGCATCGCGCTGTATGCTTTTGTATAACCAAGCAGGCTTGAGTTTTTTCGCTGCGCGCAGGGCTTGCACTGTGATCGCGATCACGCTACGGTGCTTCCCGCCATGCCGAGGCGCGTGTTGATGCGGTGGGTTCCCGCAGAGCGCATCCGGCGCGACCCGCGGATTGCGCGCTTGGGGCGTTGGCTGGCGCGCCCGGGCGTGTGGCGCTTCAATCGGCGCGCGGTGGCGCGCGGGCTTGCGGTGGGGCTCTTCGTCGCGTTCATTCCGCTGCCGGGGCAGATGCTGCTGGCGGGGCTTGGCGCGTGCTGGTCGAACAGCAACCTGCCCGTTTCGGTGTCTGCGGTGTGGCTGACGAATCCAATCACGATGCCGCCGCTGTTCTTCTTCGCGTATCGTGTGGGCGTGTGGGCGCTGGGCGCGCAGGCGCCGATGCCAGGCTCGTGGTCGTGGGATGCGCTTTGGGGCGTGGTGCAGCAGGCGTGGTTGCCTTTCCTTACGGGCTGCCTCATCGTGGGGCTTGCGGCGGCGGTGCTTGGATACCTCTTCGTTGAGATCAGCTGGCGCGTCGCGGTGTGGCGGCGCTGGCGGCGCCGGATGCTCGCTTCGGCTTGAGCGATTCCCTTTCTGCGAAACTTGCCGCGGCTCTCGTTCGGGCGGGTGAGCCTGTGGAGCCCCCGCTTACGACGCAGCCGGTAGGCGGCGGCTGCATTCACCGCGCGTTGGCGCTAGAGGATGCGAAGGGCCACCGGTGGTTTGCAAAAATCAACGATGCCAAAGCCCTGCCGATGTTTGCAGCCGAGCGCGCGGGACTTGAGGCGCTGGCTTCCACCGGTGCGGTGCGCGTGCCCAGAGCCTTAGCGGTGGGCGCCGACGAGGCGCACAGTTGGCTGATTCTGGAGTGGTTGGATCTGGGGCCGCGGGATGCGGCGCTGGATGCGCGCCTGGGCGAGGCGCTGGCCCATTTGCACCGGCACACCGCTTCCCGCTTCGGCTGGGAGGAAGACAACTTCATCGGCGCCACCCCTCAGCCCAATCGCTGGAATGAGGATTGGCTGAGCTTCTGGCGCGAGGCAAGACTCCGGTTTCAGCTTGAGCTTCTGCGGCGCAACGGGCGTGGAACTGCTGCGTTTTTCGCGCGCGCCGAAAGGCTGCTCGAAAGCATGGATGCGTTTTTCGCTGGCTACCGGCCGGCTGCCTCGCTCATCCATGGCGACCTCTGGGGCGGGAACGCGGCTGCCGCTGGCGGCACGCCTGTGATCTTCGATCCGGCGGTGTACTACGCGGATCGCGAGGCGGAGCTTGCGATGACCGAGCTGTTCGGCGGCTTTTCGCGCGCGTTCTACGACGCCTATCAGGCCACCTGGCCGCTGGATCCGGGCTATGCCACGCGCAAGAAGCTCTATCAGCTCTATCATCTGCTCAACCACGCCAACCTCTTCGGCGGCGGGTATCTTGCGCAGGCGGAGGTGGTGATCGACCGGCTTTTGAGCGAGGTCGGCGCTTAGGCACGGTTTTTGCTTATCCGCTGAACGATGCTTGCCGATCCGGAACGAGCGCTTGCCGGGGAAACGGAGGAGGCTCCGCCCCCCCGACAAGCGCCGCGTGTGGACGAGCGCCGGCCCGTGCTTTGGGGCGTGGTCATCGCGGCTTTGCTCGCCATGGGAGCTGTGGTCGCGCTCGCGTGGCGTGTGGTGCACGACATGGAGAAGGAAGTGCAGCGCTTGCACCGGAAGGTTGGCGCACTTGCCCGGGATGTGGCCGAGCTGCGCGCCTCGGAAGCGCGCCTTGCCCGCACATTGGCCACATTCAGCGCCATGGCCGCCCCGCGGGCAGACGAACATCCCACCCAACCGGCGGCAAAGGCACAAAGCGATTCCGAGCAGACCGCAGCCCTCAAGCCCGAACCCCGCCATGCAGCCGCTCGAATGTGGACCGTGAACCTCGTCTCCACCCGCAAGCGGGAGGAGGCGGAAGCGTTTCGCAGGCGGCTTTTGCGGGATGGACACGAAGCGGAAATCCGGCGCGTCCAGCTTCATGGCGTGGTCTGGTATCGGGTGCGCGTGGGGCGCTTTGCCGATCGGAGCAAAGCGCGCGCCGCCCAGCGGGCGCTGGCCCGCGCCTACCATCTGCGTGATGCTTGGATCTCTCCGCGTGATTGACGCGGGGCCCGACTTCGGATAAGCTGAGCATGACTCTTAAGCGAGGCCGCGCTGGGCGGCAAGAGGTTGGAGCAATGGCGACGCACGCATGGCGCATTGTGCTCGACGAGCTTCCCGATGAGGGAAGGTCGTGGGACGTTGACGTTCCGATCTACGATCTCGAAGACACAACCCGCGGGCATGTGGAGGCGCTCACCGGGCTGGCCGAGGACATGCACTGGGTGGGTGAGATCCGACGCCGCGGCGAAGTCTGGCGTCTCGTCGGCCAATGGCGGGTGCGGATTCACCGGCACTGCGATCGGTGCCTCAAGCCCTTCGTCTGGGAAGCGGCAGGCGAGCTTGAGCGCGACTATCGGCTCGATGAGGAGATCCAGGATCCGGACGAGGAATCGCTGCCGTTTCCTGGCGAGATCGACCTGATCGATGTGCTGCGCGAAGAGGTGTGGCTTGCGTGGGGCGTGGCCGCGGTGTGCAGCGACGGCTGCCGCGGCTTGTGCCCGGTGTGCGGGCACGACCGCAACGAAGGCGAATGCGGTTGCAATCTCGTGGACGAATCGCATCCTTTCGCCGCCCTGAAGTCGATCTTGCACACATAGGAGAGGAAAGTGGCGGTTCCAAAGAAGAAGACGAGCAAAATGAAGCGGGATCAGCGGCGCTCGCACCATGCGCTGCGCATGCCCGGCATGAGCGAATGCCCCAACTGCGGCGATTGGATGATGCCACACCGCGCCTGCCCGTCGTGCGGGCACTACCGGGGCCGCGAGGTCATCTCCGTCGAATCCTGATCCGGCGATGACGATGCAAGCGCGCGGGGATGCCCCGCGCATTTTATTGGATGCGCACGGCGGCGATCGCGCGCCGGGTGTGGTGTTTGAGGCGGTGCGCCTTTTGCAGGCGGAAAAGGCGCCGCTGGAGATTGGCGTCGTCGGCACCGACGAAGTGGCCGCCGAAGCCGAGGCGTTAGGTCTTGCGTTCGTGCGAGCAGAGACTTTTGTCGCGATGGATGATCCGGTGGTGGCAGCCGTCCGGCGCAAGCGCGGCTCGACGATGCATGTGGGCTGCAAGCTCGTGCGCGAGGGCGCGTGGGATGCGTTCGTTTCCGCCGGCAACACCGGGGCGCTGATGGCGATCGCCAAGCTCGTCCTCAAGACCGTGCCCGGGGTGGAGCGGCCGGCCATTGCGACGATGATCCCGGCGAGAAACGACACGAAGACCTTGTTTTTGGACATGGGCGCCAATGTGGATTGCACCGCTGAGCATTTGGTGCAGTTTGCGCTGATGGGAAGCTGCTACATGCAGGCTGCCGAGGGGCTGGAAAACCCGCGCGTGGGGCTTTTGAACATCGGCTCGGAGGCGATCAAGGGCAACGATGTGGTGAAGCTTGCGGCAAGCCTCTTGGAGGACTCGCCGGTGAACTACATCGGCTTCGTCGAAGGCGGGGATCTGTTTTCCGATCGCGTGGACGTCGTCGTGGCTGACGGCTTCGTCGGCAACGTGGCGCTGAAGGTGATGGAAGGCACCGCGCGCTTTCTCGCCGAGGTGCTCCGCGAGGAGCTCACCGGCCGGATCACCGGCAAGCTGGGTGCGTGGCTTGCGCGCGGGGCGCTTGCCGGGCTCAAGGAGCGCGTGGATCCGGGGCGTTACAACGGCGCGCCGCTTTTGGGCCTCAACGGCATCGTCGTCAAAAGCCACGGTGCGGCCGGCGCCGAGGAATACGCGCGCGCGGTGCAAGTCGCCGCGCGTGAGGCGAGAGCGGGCATCGTGCACCTTTTGGGCGAGATGCTTGGCCGCTGGGAGGAGGCGTGATCCGCGCGCACATCGTCGGCGTGGGGGCGTACCTGCCGGCGCGTGTGCTCAGCAATCACGACCTGGAAAAGCTTGTGGACACAAGCGACGAGTGGATCCGCACGCGCACCGGCATCCGCGAGCGGCGCATTGCGGATGAAAATGAGCACACATCCGACCTTGCCGTAGCTGCGGCGCGCGAGGCGCTGGAAGACGCAGGGCTAAGCGTCAGCGATCTGGATGCGCTGATCGTCGCCACGACCACGCCGGACATGATCTTTCCGTCCACGGCGAGCATCGTGCAGGAAAAGCTCGGAGGCCAAGGGTTTCCCGCGTGGGACGTGCAGGCGGTCTGCGCGGGCTTCGTCTATGCGCTTGCGCATGCCGACGCCTGGATCCGCGCGGGCTTCGGCAGGCGCGTGCTGGTCGTGGGCGCCGAGACGATGAGCCGCATCGTGAACTGGCGCGATCGCAGCACCTGCGTGCTTTTCGGGGACGGCGCGGGCGCCGTCGTGCTGGAGGGGCGCGAGGAAGAAGGCGGAATCATCGGAAGCGTGCTGCACTGCGACGGCCGCTACCGCCCGCTTCTGCTTGCGCATCACGGCCGGCGCGTCGGCCATCCGGACAAGCCCGTGATGGACGTGGACTCGGCGGGCGTGGCGGCGATTCAGATGCGCGGCAACGAGGTGTTTCGCGTTGCGGTGCAGAAGCTCGGCGAGGTCGTCGAGGAGGTGCTCGCGCGCTTCCATGTGCGCGCGGAGGACGTGGATTGGCTTGTGCCGCATCAGGCGAACCTGCGCATCATCCGCGCGACGGCCAGCCGCTTGCGGCTGCCGATGGAGCGCGTGGCGGTCACGATCGATCGGCACGGCAACACGTCGGCGGCAAGCGTTCCGCTTGCGCTGCATGCGCTCGCCCGCTCAGGCCGGCTCAAGCCGGGGCAGCTTTTGCTGTTTGAGGCGTTCGCAAGCGGCTTCGCATGGGGCGCGAACCTCGTGCGCTGGACGAAGGAGGGGCGATGATCGCGTTTTGGTTTCCGGGACAAGGCTCGCAAGCGCGAGGAATGCTCGATCCTTTCATCCATCGCCCCGAGGTGAGGGCTACGCTTGCAGAGGCCTCGGCGTTGCTCGGCTGGGACGTGGAAGCGCTCATCCGCGAGAATCCCGAAGGCAAGCTCGATCGCACCGAGTTCACGCAGCCTGCATTGTTTGCGACGTCCATCGCACTATGGCGGGTCTGGCAGGCCGAAGGCGGCCCCGCGCCCCAGCATGTGGCCGGGCATTCGCTCGGCGAGTGGACGGCGTTGGTCGTCGCAGGCGTGTTGGATTTCGCCGACGCGCTGAAGCTTGTGGCGGTGCGCGCGCAGGCGATGGCCGAAGCGGTGCCTGCGGGCGCAGGCGCAATGAGCGCGCTTTTGGGCCTGGACGACGCCGCGGTGGAGGCCGTTTGCGCCGAGGCCTCGAGTGAGGCGGCGCGCGTTTGGGCGGCGAACTACAACGCGCCCGGGCAGGTGGTGATCGCAGGCGATGCCGAGGCCGTGGAGCGGGCAGAGCAGCTTGCGCGCGCGCGCGGCGCGCGGCGGGTGGTACGGCTTAGGGTGAGCGTGCCTTCGCACACGCCAAGGATGGCGCCCGCGCAAGCCCGCTTGGGCGATGCGATGGCCCAGGCGCGCTGGCGGGATGCAACGGTGCCGGTGTGGAGCAATGTGGATGCTGCGCCGCACACCGCCGCAAGCGAGATCCGCGACCTGCTTCTGGCGCAACTCGTGCGGCCGGTGCGCTGGGCGCAACTGGTGCGCGCGATGCGCGAGGCGGGCGTATCCGCCGCGGTGGAGATGGGGCCGGGCAATGTGCTTGCTGGGCTTGCCCGCCGCATCGAGCGGGGGCTTACGACCTATACTTTGCCGGATGAGGCCGCGCTGCGGGCGGCCGTGGCGGCGTTGAACGAGGAGGGGCGATGAAGGTGGCAGCGATCACGGGGGGCACGCGCGGGATTGGGCGCGCGATCGCGGAGCGCCTGGCGCGGGACGGCTGGGCGGTGGCGCTGTGCGGGCGCGATCAGGCGCGCGCCGAGGCGGTGGCAGGGGAGATCAGCCAACGCTTCGGGACGCCTGCGTGGGGCGCAGGCGTGGATGTCGGCGATCGCGAGGCCATTCAGGGCTTCGTGCGGGAGGCTGCGGCGCGCTTTGGAAGGCTTGATGCGCTCGTGAACAACGCCGGCATCACGCGCGATCAAATCGCGCTTCGGCTCAAGCCCGAGGATTGGGACGAGGTGCTGCGCGTCAATCTTTCCGCCGCGTTTTGGGCCGCGCAGGCGGCGATCCGCCCGATGTTGAAGCAGAAATCGGGAAGGATCGTGAACATCTCCTCGGTCGTCGCCGCGCTCGGCAATCCGGGGCAGGCCAACTACTGCGCTTCAAAAGGGGGCCTGGAGGCGATGACGCGGGCGCTCGCGCACGAGCTTGGCGGGCGCGGGATCACCGTCAATGCGGTGGCGCCGGGGTTCATCGAGACCGACATGACCCGCGCGCTGGGCGAAGAGGCGCGCCAGCGGCTCATCGAACGCATCCCGCTCGGCCGCTTGGGGCGGCCGGAGGATGTGGCCGAAGCGGTTGCGTTTCTGGTTTCAGATGCGGCATCCTACATCACCGGCCAAGTCATCCGCGTGGATGGCGGGATGCGGATGTAGGGGCTTGCGCTGGGGGCTTGGCTTCGCTAGAAGCCGCGCCCCGCAACAACACGAAGGGAGGAGCGTTCATGTCTGACGAAATCGCAGCCAAGGTCATCAAGATCGTCGCCGAACAGCTCAATGTGGACGAGGAGGAGGTGCGGCCGGATTCGTCGTTCGTCGACGATCTCGGGGCCGACTCGCTGGACACGGTGGAGCTTGTGATGGCGCTCGAGGAGGCGTTCGGCATCGAAATCCCGGACGAGGACGCCGAGAAGATCCAGACCGTTCAGCAGGCGATCGACTACATCGCCTCCAAGCTCGACTGAGCCTTGCGGCGCGTCGTCGTCACCGGCGTCGGGCTGATCACGCCGCTCGGCGTCGGCGTGGATGCGACATGGCAGGGGGTGTTGCAGGGCCGCTCCGGCATCGGGCCGATTACGGCCTTCGATGCGGAAGCGGCCGGCATGCCCTGCCGCATCGCGGGCGAAGTGCGGGGCTTTGATCCGACCGCGTTCATGAGCCGCAAGGACGCGCGCAAGATGGATCGGTTCATGCAGTTCGGCGTGGCGGCCGCGCTGATGGCGGTGGAGCACGCAGAGCTCAAGATGGAGCAGACCGATCCTGAGCGCGTGGGCGTGGCGATCGGCTCCGGCATCGGAGGGCTGATCACGATCGAGCGCACCGCGCGCCTCTATCAGGAGCACGGCGTGCGCAAGATCTCGCCGTTCTTCATTCCGATGACGATCATCAACATGGTCTCGGGCTGGGTGTCCATGCTGCTGGGCGCGAAAGGCCCGAACACCGCGACCGTGACCGCATGCGCCACCGCCACGCACGCGATCGGCGATGCGTTTGAGATCATCGCGCGCGGCGATGCGGACGTGATGATCGCAGGCGGGGCGGAGGCGGCGATCTGCCCGCTTGGAATCGGCGGCTTTTCGGCGTCGCGGGCGCTGTCCACGCGCAACGACGAGCCGGAGCGCGCCTCGCGCCCGTGGGATCGCGATCGCGACGGCTTCGTGATGGGCGAGGGCGCAGGTGTGTTGGTGCTGGAAAGCTTGGAGCATGCGGAAAGGCGCGGGGCCGTGCCGCTTGCCGAGGTGATCGGCTACGGGATGAGCGCGGATGCCTACCACATCACCGCCCCGCCGCCGGACGGCGAGGGTGCGGCGCGCTGCATGCAGGCGGCGCTCAAGCGCGCGGGGATCGCGCCGGAAGAGGTGGACTACATCAACGCGCACGGGACGAGCACGCCGGCAGGCGATGTGGCCGAAACGCGCGCGATCAAGAAGGTGTTCGGCGAGCATGCGTATCGGCTGATGGTGTCGTCCACGAAGTCGATGATCGGGCACCTCTTGGGCGCGGCGGGCGGCGCCGAGGCGGGGATTACGGTGCTCGCGCTACGGGATCAAGTGGCGCCGCCGACGATCAACCTCGATCATCCCGACGACGAGTGTGATCTCGACTATGTGCCGCATCGGGCGCGCAAGGCCGCGATCCGCGTGGCCCTCA
>CAZTLD010000043.1:0-8931 GCA_964614395.1 uncultured Zetaproteobacteria bacterium | reverse complement strand
TCCCCGTTCGATCGCCGCAAGCTCCTCGTCGGTGAGCACGCCGATCTTGGCAAGCATGCGCGCGTGCGCCTTGGAGCCTTCGATGTCCTCGCGGTACATGCGCCGATCGACCGCGACCGACGCGTTCACGCGCTCGACGAGCTTGTCCGTCGGCTCGCGGAAACGGCCGCCCCAGAGCTTTTCGTTGGCCATGTCGGAAATCTAGCCGCTTATGCGCTCTGCTTCGACCAAGCGCCCCCAGCGATACAAGCGCTCCTCGCGCGGGGGGTCTTCGTCGACCGGCAAAAGCCGCTCCAGCGCTTCGGCCTTCTCGGCATCCGCGCGCGTGACCGGATGCTTGGCGAGCATAAAAGCGCAAATGTCGCAGCCCGGCTCGATCGAGATCGGATAGGTGCCGATGCGCTCGGCCCAGCGCACGATCTCTTCCTTGTCCACGCCGATCAGCGGCGAAAGCACCGGCAGCCTCACCGCGGCATAGATCGCAGCGATGTTGTCCAGCGTTTGGCTTGCCACCTGACCGAGCGAATCGCCGGTGATCAAGGCCTTCGCGTTGGCGTTGCGCGCAATGCGTTCGGCCACGCGCAGCATCTGCCGCTTGTAGATCACCATGCGCCAATCGGCAGGCACATGCGCGATCGCATGCCGCTGGAATGCCTCCAGATCCACGAGGTGCAGCCGAATCATCCCGCCATAACGGGAAAGCAGCGCGCTCAAGCGCTCGATCTTGCCGAAGTCGCGCGCAATCGCGCTGTTGTAGAAATGCACGAGCTCCAGCGCCATGCCGCGCTTGAGCATCCAGTAGGCCGCGACCGGCGAATCCAGCCCTCCCGAGAACAGCACCACGCCGCGCCCGGAGGTGCCAACCGGCAGCCCCCCGATCCCCTCCCAGCGCCGTACGAAGATGTCCGCGCGATCGGGGCGAGCGATCTCCACGCCGACAACGATCTCCGGCTCGTCCAGGTTCACGACCAGGTTGAGCCTGCGCCGCAAAAGCCCGCCGAGCTTTTCGTGAATCTCGATCGTCTTGATCGGCGCGCGCTTGTCCGAGCGGCGGGCAAGCACCCGAAAGCGCTTGCCTGCGACATCCTCGCCCCACTCCTCGCGGATCAGCGCAATCGCCACCTCGCCCATCGCATCGATGTCCAGGGGCGCAGGCTCCGTGCGCGCAAACCAGCGCACGCCCGGAAGTCGGGCCAAAAGCTCGGCCTTGTCCTGGCTCCAATCGGAAAGCTCGACAACGAGCCGGCCGTGCTCCCGAAGCACCTTGTCTGCGCCCAGCGCGCCCCGAAGCTGCCGGCGCAGCGCTTCTTCGAAGCGCCGGCGGTTCTTCCCCTTCAGCCCCAGCTCGGCATAGTGAACGAGCACCTGAGCCATGCGCAGGCTCGGTTAGAGCAACATCGCCACGGCAAGCCGGCAGATGTCCACGATCGGCGCGGGATAGAGCCCAAACACGGTGACGAACAGCGCCCCGAACGCCACCACCGCTTGCACGCCCGCGTTCGCGGGCAGCGCGGCGAACGCCCCCTCGCGCGGCGCATCGAAGAACATCACCTTCACAACGCGGATGTAGTAAAACGCGCCGACGACACTCATCACGACGGCCAGCACCACCAGCTTCACCCAGCCGGCCTGCACCGCGGCGAGGAACACATAGTACTTCGCCCAGAAGCCGGCGAGAAACGGAATCCCAGCAAGCGAAAACAGCACAAGCCCCATCGCCACCGCATAGCCCGGCCGCACCCGCGCAAGCCCCGCATACTCGCTGATCGCCTCGCCCACGAAGCCCTCGCCGGCCAAAAGATCCACGACCGCAAACGCGGCAATGCCCATCACCAGATAAATCGTGAAATAGGTGAGAATCGCCGCATAGCCCTCCGGGCCCGTGGACAACAGTCCCAAAAGCACGAAGCCCACATGCCCGATCGTCGAATAGGCGAGCATCCGCTTGATGTTGCGCTGCACGATCGCGGCGATGTTGCCGACGATCATCGACACCGCAGCCAGCGCTGCGATCATCTGCTGAAACTGCGCCACATACGCGCCGCTCACGGCCTCATGCGCAAAGCGGATGAACACGATGAAGCTTGCAAGCTTCATCGCCGTGGACAGATACGCGGTGATCGGCGTGGGGGCACCCTCGTAGGCATCCGGCGTCCACATGTGAAACGGCGCCGCCGACACCTTGAACGCCAATCCTGCGACGACGAACACGAGCCCCACCGCCGCCGCAAGCCGCGCATCCGGCGCAAGCATCCCCAAGGTCTTGCCGATGTCGGCGAACATGAACGAGCCGGAAAGCCCGTAGAGAAAGCTCATGCCATAAAGCAGCATGCCGCTTGAGAGCGCCCCAAGCACGAGATACTTGACGCCGGCCTCGGCGCTTCTCAGCACCCCGCGCAGATAGCCCACGAGCACATAGACGGCGATCGAGGCAAGCTCCAGCCCCAAGTAGAAGATCACGAAGTTGTTGGCGCTGATCATCAACATCAGGCCGAGCGTCGCGAACAGCACGAGCACCGCAAACTCTCCGCCGTGCGGGATCTGCTCCACATGCCGGTGGGCGATGAAAAGCACCATCACGGTGCCGAACAGCGCCAATAGCTTCCCCCACACCGCGAGCGGATCGTGCACGAAAAAGCCGTAAAAGGCCGTGATCTGATCAGGAATGAGAATCTTGATCTCCCAGACGGCCGCAACGACCACCCCGAGCACGGCCAGCACATTCGTCCATCCCTTTTTGCCCTTCGGCACGAAGAGATCCAGCACCAACAGCGCCATCGCCCAGACGGCCAGCGCCATCTCCGGCCCCAGCGTCCACAGGTTTTCCGGCATGCGCACGCTCGTCATCTAACCTTCCCTCCCTAACGCCAAGCCACGCTCGCCGTCGCCTTCACCGCAACGGCCTGATCCAAAAGATGCGCGGCAGACGCGTGGATCACCTCCAAAAGCGGCTTCGGATAAAGCCCCACCCACAGCACCAGCAACACGAGCGGCATGAAGAACGCAAACTCGCGCCAGTTCATCTCGGTAAGCGCCCGCACGCGCTCGTTTTTCACATCGCCGAAGATCACGCGCTTGACCATCCACAGCGTGTAGCAGGCGGACAAAATCACGGAAAGCGCCGCCAGCACCGCCACCCACTTCGCCGACATCCGGATCACATTCGGATCGGACCAGAACGTGCCCAGAAGCACGAGGATCTCGCCGATGAACGCGCTCGTGCCCGGCAGTGCCACGTTCGCCATCGCAAAGAACACCGCGATCGTCGCGAACACCGGCATCACGTTCGCCACGCCGCCGAACGCCGCAATCTCGCGCGTGTGCATCCGGTCATAGAGCACGCCAACGCACAAGAACAACGCCGCAGACACGAACCCGTGCGAAATCATCGTGATGATCGCGCCCTCCAGCGCCTGCTGGGTGAACACGAAGCTTCCCAATGTCACGAAGCCCATGTGCGCGATCGATGAATATGCGATCAGCCGCTTCAGGTCCTTTTGCATCATCGCGACCAGCGCGATGTAAACCACGGCCACGATGGAGAGCACGATCACCATCGGCGCGAAAAAGCGCGACGCATCCGGCAGCATCGGGATGGAGAAGCGAAGGAAACCATACGCGCCCATCTTGAGCAGGATGCCGGCCAGCATCACCGAGCCCGCGGTCGGCGCCTCCGTGTGCGCATCGGGAAGCCAGGTATGCACCGGCCACATCGGAATCTTCACCGCGAACGCGACGAACATCGCCAGCCACAGCCAAAGCTGCATCTCAAACGGATACACGCCGGCCATCAGATCCGGAATCGCAAACGAGCGCTCGGGCAGCTGAAAGTGCATCACCAAAAGCGCGACGAGCAACAACACCGAGCCTGCGAGCGTATACAAAAAGAACTTGATCGTCGCATACACCCGGTTCGGCCCGCCCCAGATGCCGATGATCAAATACATCGGGATCAGCATCGCTTCCCAGAAGAAGTAGAAGAGGATCGCATCCAGCGCCGAAAACACGCCGATCAGCGTCGTCTCCAGCACCAGAAACGCGATCATGTAGCCCGGCACGCGCTCCTGCACCGAGCCCCATGCGGACACGACGCAAATGATCGTCAAAAGCGCCGAAAGCAGCACGAACGGCATCGAGATGCCGTCCACGCCGAGGTAATACTCGATGTGCAGCGACGGAATCCACGCATGCCGCTCGACGAACTGCATCGCGGCCGTCGTCGGATCAAAGCGCGCCCACAGAATGAGCGTGATCAGAAAAACGACGACCGACACCACCAGCGCCAGCCAGCGCGCCACGGCCACCGCATGCCGGCCGCGCGCCAGAAGCCAAATCAAAAGCGCTCCCGCCGTCGGAAGCCAGATCGCGGTGGAAAGCACCGGAAAACCTGCAGCGTTCACGCTCCTCCCCCTATCCGCGCAACATCGCCATCCAGGTCAGCAGCACGAAGGCCCCGACCACCATCGCAAACGCATAGTGGTAGAGGTATCCGGTCTGCACCGTGCGCAGCCCGCGGGCCGCCGCTACCACCGAATCGACGATCCCGCGGTGCAGAATGCCGCGGTCGATGAACGCAAGATCCATCCCCTGCCACAAAAACGTGCCCAGCCGCTGCGCGCCGCGCAGGAACACGGCCACATACAGCTCATCCCAGTACCACTTGTTGAGCAAAAAGGTGTAAATCGGGCGAAACCTTTCGCCAAGCAGCTTCGGATAGGGCGTTGCCTTGAAGTACATCGCAAACGCAAGCCCGATCCCGAAAAGCGCGAACCAAAACGGCAAGCTCATCAGGAAGCCCAGCGCCCCGTGGTGCGCTTCCTCCGCAGCGCGCAGCAGGCTGTTGTGCTCCGGCAAAACCATGATCGCGTCCTTGAGGAAGTTCGCCTGCAACGTGCCGTCGGTGAGGTGCAGCACCTCCGCACCCCACCAGCCCGCGCCAGCCGCGCCGATCGCCAACACCAGAAGCGGCCCCGTGATCACCTTCGGCGATTCGTGCAGATGCCCCTTGATCTTCTCCGGCACCCGATCGGAGTTGTGAAACACCAAAAAGAACATCCGAAACGTGTAGAACGCGGTCAGCGCCACGCCCGAGAGCACCGCCCAGTAGGCGAGATGCCCCGCCCAGCCGAGGTGCTCGGCCGCATGCGCAGCCTCGATGATCATGTCCTTCGACCAAAAGCCCGCGAACGGCGGAATGCCGGAAAGCGCAAGCGCTGCGATCAGCATCGTGCCGTAGGTGATCGGCATGTATTTCCGAAGCTGGCCCATGATGCGGATGTCCTGCTCGGCCATCATCGCATGGATCACGCTGCCGGCGGCGAGGAACAACAGCGCCTTGAAGTAGGCGTGCGTCATCAGATGAAAGATGCCGACCGAATAAGCGGACACGCCGCAGGCGACGAACATGTAGCCGAGCTGCGAGCATGTGGAGTAGGCGATCACGCGCTTGATGTCGTTCTGCACAAGGCCGATCGTCGCGCACATCCATGCGGTGATCGCGCCGACCACCGTGACCACCGCAAGCGCCGTCTCGGAAAGCTCGAAGATCGGCGAAAGCCGCGCCACCATGAACACGCCGGCCGTGACCATCGTCGCTGCGTGGATCAGCGCCGAGATCGGCGTTGGGCCTTCCATCGAGTCCGGCAACCACACATGCAGCGGCACCTGGCCCGATTTGCCGATCGCGCCGATGAACAGCGCGACACAAGTGAATGTGATCGCCGAGATCTGGAAGCCCAGCCAGTCCAACGACGCGCCGCTGGCCGCCACCTGGGGTGCGGCCGCGAACACCTCGCGATAATCAAGCGAGCCGAAGTAGTACCAAACGGCGAGAATCCCGATCGCAAAGCCGAAGTCGCCCACGCGGTTGACGATGAACGCTTTCAGCGCCGCGTAGTTGGCGCTCTCCCGCTTGAACCAGAAGCCGATCAGAAGGTAGGAGACAAGCCCCACCGCCTCCCAGCCGAAGAAGAGCATCAAGAAGTTGTTGCCCATCACGAGCACGAGCATCGCAAACGTGAACCCCGAGATATAGGCGAAAAAGCGCGTATATCCGGGATCGCCGTGCATGTAGCCGATCGTGTACACATGCACGCAGGCCGAGACGATCGTGACCGTCAGCATCATCAGCGCGGTCAGCGAATCGATCATCATCCCGACCGAAACATGCAACGAGCCGGAAATCACCCAAGTCCAGAGATCTCCATAGAAGCGCGCGCCGTGCAACACCTTCACGAACACATCGGCGGAAAGCAGCGCAGACGCCACCACGCCGGCGATGCAGATCGTATGCGAAAGCCGCTCTTTGAGCGCCCAGCCGAACAGCCCGACGATGATCGCTGCAGCCAGCGGCAACCCCGGGATCAGTAAGAGTTCGGTCGTGTTCAATGCCGGCGCAGCCACGCTCCCCTCCCTTACCTCAGCCTTGCAGCGTGTTGATGTCCTCGGCCTCAATCGAGCGCCGCGTGCGGTAAAGCGCGACGATCAGGCCAAGGCCTACTGCAATCTCGCTCGCCGCCACGGTGAGGATGAAAAACACGAAAATCTGCCCCCCCAGATCGTGCCGGAACATCGAAAAAGCCACGAGATTCAGGTTCACCGCAAGAAACATCAGCTCAATGCACATCAAAAACACAAGAAGGTTCTTCCGGTTCAAAAACAGCCCGACCACCGCGATCGAAAACAGGATCGCCCCCAACAGCAGATAGTCGCTCAAGCCGACCGTCGACGTCATGGCAACCTCACCTTCTTGAGTCTTTCCTCTTTGCGCACGCGCACCTGCTTGCCGATGTCCTGATACTTCGCGTCCTTGCGCGCGCGGATCGTGAGCACGATCGCGCCCACCAGCGCCACCAAAAGCACGATCGCCGCGATCTCAAAGCCCAGCAGATATTTCGTATAAAGCTCCTTGCCAAGCTCCACGGTGTTGTTCCAGCCCGGCGGGTGATGCGCAATGTGCGCATGGCGGAACACGCCCGCATAGGCGGCCATCCCGAACTCCACAAGCAGCACGAGCGCAATCGCGCCCCCGATCGGCAGATAGTTCAAAAAACCTTCCCGGAGCTTGGCGAGATCCACCTCCAGCATCATCACGACGAACATGAACAAGACCATCACCGCGCCGACATAGACGAGGATCAGGATCACGCCGAGAAACTCGGCATCGAGCATCACGAACAGCGCTGCGGCGTTGAAGAACGCAAAGATCAGCCACAGCACCGAATACATCGTGTTGCGCGCCAGCACCACCCCGAGCGCCCCCACGACCGCGCCGGTGGCGAACAGATCGAAGAACAACCGCTCCACGCCTCAACCCCTAGCGATACTTCTCGTCGGCTGCGAGATTCTTCGCAATCTGCGGCTCCAGCCGATCGCCGACGGCCAAAAGCATCTCCTTCGTGTAGTAAAGCGCCTCGCGCGTTTCCGTCGCGAACTCAAACTCCTGCGTTTCCACGATCGCATCCACGGGGCAGGCATCCTGGCAGTAGCCGCAGTAGATGCACTTCGTCATGTCGATCTCGTAGCGGGTCGTGCGCCGCGTGCCATCCTCGCGCTCTTCGGATTCGATGTAGATCGCAAGCGCTGGACAAATCACCTCGCACAGCTTGCAGGCGATGCAGCGCTCCTCGCCCGACGGATAGCGCCTGAGCGCATGCAAGCCCCGAAAGCGCGGCGAAAGCGGCGTGCGCTCTTCGGGGTATTCCACTGTGATCTTCTTCTTGAACAGATACTTGCCGGTGAGCATCAAGCCCCGCACCAGCTCCGTGAGCAGCCATGTGCGCACCGCGCGCTGAATCCAGCTCATCGCCTACCTCCAGGCCACCCAAAAGTCGATCACGCGGCTCAGCCCCGGCGTGTAGATCGCAAGCCCCACCACGAAAATCCACGCCAATGTCCAGGGCAAGAACACCTTCCAGCCAAGCCGCATCAACTGGTCGTAGCGGTAGCGCGGAAAGGTCGCCCGCCACCAGATGAGCATGAACACGAAAAACGACGCCTTCAGAATCAGCCACACGACACCCGGAATGAACGCAAGCTGCGGAATCGGCGCATCCCAGCCGCCGAGGAACAGAATCGAGGTCATAAGGCTGATCAAGATCATCGTCGCGTACTCGGCCAGCGAAAACGTCGCAAACCACATCCCCGAATACTCCACATGGTAGCCGGCGACGATCTCCGCCTCGCCCTCCGGAAGATCGAACGGCGTGCGCGCCGCCTCCGCCGCGCCGGCGATGAAGTAGACGAGGAACATCGGAAACAGCGGAATCCAGTACCAGTGCCAGAAGCCGCCCTTTTGCGCCTCCACGATCTCGGAAAGGTTCAGCGAGCCTGCTAGCATCATCACCGGCACGAGCGCGAACCCCATCGCGATCTCGTACGAAATCGTCTGGCAGGTGGAGCGCATCGTGCCGAGAAACGCGTACTTCGTGTTCGACGACCAACCGGCAAGCAGCATCCCATACACGGTCATCGATGAGACCGCCATCACATACAGCACGCCGACATTGAGATCGGCGATCACCATCCGATGCGGCGTATCCCAGAGCCCAAACAGCTTCGTCTCGCCGAACGGCACCGCGGCATAGGCCAAAAGCGCCGGCGCCACCGCCACGACCGGCGCAAGCACAAACAGCTTTTTGTCCGCCGAGTGCGGGATGATCGTTTCCTTCAGAATCAGCTTGAGCATGTCCGCGATCGGCTGCAGAAGCCCCGCCGGCCCCACGCGGTTGCAGCCCTTGCGCACCTGCATCCAGCCGATGATCCGCCGCTCGAAGTAGGTGGTGTAGGCCACCGAAAGCGCAATGATCACGGCCAGCGCCACGATCTCGGCCAACCACGCCACGACATCGGTCCAGCTCACGCCGCAGCCCCCTTCAGATCCACCTCGACCACGTCGGAAAGATCGCCCGCCACGCCGCGCTTCGCGACGAA
>CAZTLD010000042.1:0-8960 GCA_964614395.1 uncultured Zetaproteobacteria bacterium | reverse complement strand
TGCGTTCGACTTGGCCTGAGGCTTCCGGCATGCTTGCCCGCACGCCACACAAGGGGTTGAAGGCGATGGCGGTCATCGTCAACCGCAAGGCAAGGCACGAATACGAGATTCTGGAGACCTTCGAGGCCGGGATCGTGCTTTCCGGGGCGGAGGCGCGCGCGCTCAGAGAGGGCGCGGCGAACATTGCCGACGCCTACTGCCTCATCCGCAACGGCGAGGCCTGGATCGTGAACATGTACATCGCCCCCTACAAGCCCGCCGCGCACAACAATCCGGACGACCCCCGCCGCATGCGCAAGCTCTTGCTCAAAAAGCGCGAAATCCACCGCCTTGCTGGAAAGCTCAAGGAAAAAGGGCTTGCGCTCGTGCCGCTTCGGCTCTACTTCAACGCGCGCGGCTGGGCGAAGCTTGAGATTGCGCTGGCCCGCGGCCGACGCAAGCACGACAAACGCCAGGCGATCAAGGAGCGAGAAATCCGCCGAGAGCTGGATCGGCGCTACAAGATGCGCGGCTAGCCCTCAACTGATGCGGCGAAGGGTGTTTCGGTCCGTGTGTGAAAAACGCTCGCCGTAGATCTCAAGCTCCGTCGTCTGCGCATACGAAAGCGCATCGCGACGAACTTCCAGCGACATCGCAAACGCAAGCGTGCGCGCATGCCCCGCCAAAAAGCCGCTTTGCGCGATGCCCTCTTGCCCCGTGCGCACCGCGATGCGCACGCCTTCATCGGTGTTTTCGGCCGTTCCTTCGGCGACATAGCCGGCCTGCCTTGGAATCACGAAGCTGTGATAGACGCGCCCAGATTCGGGATCCCAAGCCCAGTAGCCGCACTGATCGTGGAAAGGCGCGCCGTCCGCAAGCTTTTGCACCTTTTGGTGGTAAAACAGCGCCCAAAGGTGTTGGCTTTTGGCGTTCACGACTTCGCCCACCGGCACGAACCGGATCGTTTCGCGATACGCTTCCTTCACGGCGCCGTCTGGGGCGGGCGCAACATCCTCCCCCTTTTCGCCCTCCCAAAGCCCGGCAAGCATGGCCAAGGGGCCATAGTCCGCATGCGCATCACGCATGCGCTTTTCCGATACGCCCGAGGCGCCGAACCGGCGCGCAAGCTCGTCGAACACTTCCAGATGCGGCACATCGTGGTGCGCCAAAAGCACGAGCAGATGAAACAGAAGATCTGCGGCTTCGTGCACGATGCCCGCGCGCGCCTGATCCTTGGAGGCGAGCAAAAGCTCCGCGGCCTCCTCGGCGATCTTCTTTCGCAGCTTGTCCGGCTCGGCATAGAGCCGCGCCACATAAGACGCCTTCGGATCCGCGCCCTTGCGCGCGGCAAGCACCTCGGAAAGCGCCTGAAGCATGCGATCCGCGCTCACGCTTCCGGCTCCATGATCTCGCGCCATCCCTCGCCCTCGTGCTCGCGCCAGAAGCAGCTCGGCCGGTTCGTGTGGCAGGCCGGGCCC
Source organism: uncultured Zetaproteobacteria bacterium (assembly GCA_964614395.1). Classification (GTDB taxonomy): domain Bacteria; phylum Pseudomonadota; class Zetaproteobacteria; order Mariprofundales; family S012-25; genus CAZTLD01. The sequence goes on along the minus strand of CAZTLD010000042.1, from coordinate 7,503 downwards.
TGCTGCTCCACCAGATACAACACGGCATCGCCATCGCAGTCCAACCTGATCGCCCGCACTCGCTGCAGATGCCCGCTGGTTTCGCCCTTCTTCCACAGCGCCTTGCGCGAACGCGACCAGTAGTGCGCAAAGCCCGTGCGCCTTGTCGCCTCCAAGGCTTCAGCGTTCGCCCACGCCAGCATCAGCACCTCTTTCGTGCGCACATCCTGCGCGATCACCGGCACGAGCCCCTGCGCGTCAAACCGGATCGCGTCCAGCCAGCTCACGGCAGGATGATGCCGCCGCCCCCTGCGCCGCCCGGCGCGCCCGAACCACCCGTCGGGGGCTTGCCGCCGAGCTTTTGCAGATCCTCGGGGCGCGCGGCGACGATGCTCGTGGCCAGCTCTCTTCTCAGCTCGGCGACCTGGCGGGCGAACTCCTCCACGCCCTTCTTCGCCGCCTCCGCATAGCGCTCCACAGCCTCTTGGAGATTGGCCGCTTCAATCTCGAATGAGATCGGCACCGTGCCCTCGGGCGTCAGCAACTGCGCAGACCCCACAAACCGCGTCGGGCGCGACGGATCGGGCGAGCCATCGCTTTGCACCGGATGCAGCACGCGGATCGTGCCCACCTTGAGATCGGTGTAGATCTCCTCGCGGTAGAGGTTGTTTTTGTCCATCGTCGGCATCTGATCCTGCGCCGCCATCACTTGCCCTCCTTCAATGCGCGCGCGGCTTCTTCCGCCGCAGCAAGCGTTTGCTCCACTTCCTTGTCGGTGTGCGCCGCGGATACGAACGCCGCCTCAAACTGGCTGGGCGGCCAATACACGCCGCGATCCAGCATCGCGTGGAAGAAGCGCGCAAAGCGCGCAAGATCGCAGCGCTTCACGTCCGCATGCGAGCGAAGCTCAGCTTGCTCCGTCATGAACAATGTGAACATCGAACCGAAGCGCTGCGCGGTGCAGGGGATCCCTTCCTTGCCAAAGATCGCGACCAGCCCTTCCACGAGCTTTTTCGTCGTGGCCTCAAGCTTTGCATAGATCTCGCGGTTTCTGAGCTTCTTGAGCGTTTCGATCCCGGCGCGCATCGCAAGCGGATTGCCGGAAAGCGTGCCCGCCTGATAGACGGGGCCATCCGGCGCCACGTGGCGCATGATCTCCTCGCGCCCCCCATAGGCGCCCACCGGAAGCCCGCCGCCGATGATCTTGCCAAGGCACGTCAAATCCGGCGTGATCCCGAAAAGCTCCTGCGCGCCGCCCGGCGCCACGCGAAAGCCGCTCATCACCTCGTCGAAGATCAAAAGCGCGCCGTGCTTTTCCGTAAGCTCCCGCAAAAGCGCCAAAAACCCGGTCGAGTGAAGATCCAGCACGCCGGTGTTGCCTGGGATCGGCTCCACGATCACGGCCGCGATCTCATCCCCCGCCTCGGCGAAGATGCGCCGGATCGCATCGTGGTCGTTGAACGCCGTCGTGATCGTCTCGGCCGCGTAGCTTGCCGGCACGCCCGCCGAGTCCGGTACCCCGAAGGTGGCCGCGCCGCTTCCCGCTTTCACGAGCAGCCCGTCCGCATGGCCGTGGTAGCCGCCTTCGAACTTCACGATCTTGCTGCGTCCCGTGTAGCCGCGGGCAAGCCTAAGCGCGCTCATCGTCGCCTCGGTGCCGGAGTTCACGAAACGCACGACTTCAATGGACGGCACCATTTCAACGACAAGCTCGGCAAGCTCCACCTCCAGCGCGCACGGCGCGCCGAAGCTTGTGCCGAGCTTCGCCGTTTCGCAGACCCCGGCGACGACATCGGGATCGGCATGCCCCAGGATCATCGGCCCCCACGAGCCAACGTAGTCAATGTAGGCGTTGCCGTCCTCGTCGTAGAGATAAGCGCCCTCGGCGCGGGCGATGAACACGGGGTGCCCCCCCACCGACTTGAACGCCCGCACCGGCGAGTTCACGCCGCCCGGCAAGAGCTTCTTCGCCCGCGCATAGAGCGCCTCGGAGCGATCGTGGCGCATCAAGATCCCCCCTTTTCTCTTGAAACGCGCAGCACGCTAGGCGGCGCGCCAGAGCGCGGCAAGCGCGTGCGGGCGGGAAACGGCGAAGTCCCAATCGAGGCTCGGCGTTTCGCTCACATGCGCGGTGAGGCACCCGAGCCTGCGCGCCGCAGCCAGGTTTTCCTCGGCGTCGTCCACGACGAGCGCCTCATTCGGGCGCACCTTTTCCTCGGCGCAGATGGCGAGCAGCGCCCGCTCGTTGGGCTTCGGGCGGTAGCCGTCGAAACGAATGTCGTAGATCGCGGCGAAGTGTCGCCGCACGCCCAGCGCAGCCAGCACCCGCTCGGCGTGTTCGCGCGTCGCGTTGGTGTGAATCACCTTTCGCACCGGAATCGCGGCGAGCGCCGCATCGAGCGCCGGATCGGGGTTGATCAGCTCCTCCGGCGCCACATCGTGCACCACCTGAAGATAGCGCTCCGGATCCACGCCGTGGTGGCGGATGAGCCCATACAGCGTGGATCCATACTGCCGCCAGTAGCGCTGGCGCAGCCGGTCGGCATCCTCGGGCGCAAGCCCCAGCTCCTCAATCATGAACGCGGTGATGCGCGCGTTCATCCGCGCGAACACGCCCAGATCGGCGCGATACAAGGTGTTGTCCAGATCCACGATCGCAAGCCGCACCCTATCCACCGATCAGCCTCCGCTCGGCTTCTTCATATTTGGCTGCGGTTTTCGCCACGATCTCATCCGGCAACTCCGGCGCAGGCGGCTTGCGATCCCAGCCGATCCGATCGAGCCAATCGCGCACGAACTGCTTGTCGAAGCTGGGCGGATTTTCGCCCGGCCGCCACGCGTCCTTCGGCCAGAAGCGCGAGGAATCGGGCGTGAGCGCCTCGTCGATCCATACGAGATTCCCGCTTTCGTCCAAACCGAACTCAAACTTCGTATCGGCGATGATCACGCCGCGCGTCAGCGCATAGCGGTGCGCCTCCTCGTAGATCCTGAGGCTAATCTCGCGGATGCGCGCGGCCAGCTCCGCGCCGATGCGCGCGGCCATCTCGTCGAACGTGATCGGCGCATCGTGCGCGCCGGCTTCGGCCTTCGTCGTCGGCGTGAAGATCGGGCGAGGAAGCCGATCCGCAAGCCGCAGCCCCGCCGGAAGCCGAACGCCGCAGACCTCGCCCGCCTCCTGATACATCTTCCAGCCGGAGCCGATCAGATAACCCCGCACGATCGCCTCCACCGGAAGCGGGCGCACGCGGCGCACCAGCATCGCCCGTCCCTCCACGCGCGCGGCCTCCTCCGGCGGCAAGATGCGATCGAGCGGCTCGTCTAGGAGGTGGTTTGGCACGATCTCGGCGAAACGCCGAAACCAAAAGCGCGAAAGCGCGGTGAGCACCCGCCCCTTGCCGGGAATCGGCGTGGGCAGCACCACATCGTAGGCGGAGATGCGATCGGTCGTCGCGATCAGCATCCGCTTTTCGTCCACCGCATACAGCTCGCGCACCTTGCCCTCGCCGATCTTGGCAAGGCTTTTCAGATCGAACGACCAAACCGCCCGTTCCATCAGCTTCCTCCCGGCTCGATCAAGAATGCGCCCGTCGTGAACACGACGATTCGCGCGGCCAAAAGGCCCAGCGCAAGCTGGCGATGCTCGCCTCTTGCCGCTTGATCCCCGCGCCAAAGCCTGAGTCCTGCGCGAATCTGCATGAAATGCAACGTGTAGAGCAAAAGCCCGAGCCCAAAATGCGCCCAAACGAGAAAGGACAAAATCTCCTGCTGCTCGATGAGCCGGCGCCACCAATCGTGCGTCAGATAAAGGTAAACCGGAAACGCAAGGTCGAATGCGGCCACCGCTCCCATCATCCCCGCGTGCAGCGCGCGCCGCCGGCGCGCAAGATAGGCCATCCCCATCCACACGAAGCTTGCGAGCACCAGCACGACCGATTGCGGCATGGCCGAAGCCTACCGCCTTCGCGCTTGCATTTCCGCCGCCATTGCCGAGAATGCGGCCACACGGCCAGGTAGCTCAGTTGGTAGAGCAGGGGACTGAAAATCCCCGTGTCGGCGGTTCGATTCCGTCCCTGGCCACCACTTGGGGGATCGTCTAGCGGTAGGACGCCGGGTTCTGGCCCCGGTAGCCCAGGTTCGAATCCTGGTCCCCCAGCCAGTTTCGTGAAAAACGCTTCACACGCGCTTCACCCCGCCTTCAGGCGGGGCTTTTATTCTTCGCACCATCTGACGCGGTTCCCTCCTCCTCCCCTCCCTAGTGAAGCGTCAGACGCAAAGCCCCGGATCCTTCCGGGGCTTTCTTCTATCCGGCCTTGGGCTAGATTGAATCCATGGCGCAAATCCCGTGGGAAACGCACAAGTGGCGCTCGCTCGTTTACGCGCGCCTGGCCGACGATGCAGCGGGGCTGCCGCGCGGAAGCGTGCGCCTGCCGGACGGACGGATCATTTACGGCTACCCGCGCATCGGGCGCATCTTGCACCTGAAAGAGGGCCTGCACGAACACTTCGGCGATGCCCCCTTCTGGGTGGAAGAGAAGGTGGACGGCTACAACGTGCGCTTCGTGCGCGTGGGGCGAAGGATCGTGGGCTTTTCGCGCGGCGGCTTCGTGTGCCCCTTCGCCACGGATCGCGCGCGCGATTGGTTTCCCCGTGCGCTGTGGCGGACGTATCCCGATCTCGTCGTCTGCGCCGAGGTGGCCGGTCCCGAAACGCCGCATGCCGACGCCCATCCGCGCTACATCCAGGAAGACGCGCAGGCGTTCGTGTTCGACATGATGCGGATCAATAGCCCCGAGTTTCTGCCGCGCGAAGAGGTCTACGCGCTCGCCGACCGGTTTGGGCTTACCACCGTGGAGCGGCTGGGGCGCATCCGCGCCTCGGATGAGGGCGCGCTTGAGCGGTGGCTTCGCCGCTACGAGGACGAAGGGCGCGAGGGCTTCGTGTTCAAGGGAAAAACGCGCGTGAAGTATGTGACGAAATTCTCAGCGATCGAAGACGTGCAGGCCGGCGCACCGGAGCTGATGGAGCTGCCGGCTGAGTTTTTCACGCTGCGGGTGCTGAGGCTTGCGCTGGCCCTCGCCGAGGCAGGCGAAGATCCCGCCCGCTACGCGGAAAGGCTCGGGCGGGCGTTTTTGGAGCCGTTGCTGGAGGCCGTGCATGCGTTTGCGCAAACCGGGCACTTTCACCGCATCTACCGCTGCCGCGTGCATAGCCGCCGCGCTGCGGAAGAGATCCTAAGCCACTTCCGGCACGAGGCGCATCTGCGCGTGCGCAAGCTATCGCTTGCGCGCGGCGCGGACGGCCTGTGGCGCCTTGCGTTCGCGCGCGAGCCGGTGCGGCTTGCGGGGCTCGTGCACCACCTGCTCAAGGGCGGGGCGATGTTCGACTAGGCCTGCGCGGCACCTCGGCGATCGCCGAATAGTCGGCGTCGGCAAACTCTGCCATCGCCTCCTCGATCCACGCGCGCGCAGCCTCGGCTGGCTCCGCCCGCAAGCCCAGCGTGCGGGCTTCTTCAAGAAAGAGGCGAATGTCCTTGGCGAGGTGGCGCGTGGGAAAGTTCGGATCGGCGTAGTTGCGGGCGAGCATCCGGGGGAGTTTCTTGTCGAATGTCGGCGCATAAAGCGCGGATTGACGCAAAATCTCCATCATCGCTTCGATCTCCAGCCCTTCGCGCTCCGCCCAGGCCAACGCAAGCGCAAACGCCGCCGTTTCCGTCGCGATCAGCATGTTCATCGCAAGCTTCATCGCGCTTGCCTTCCCCACCTCCCCCAAGTGCACGACATGCTTGCCGAGCACCTCAAGCAACGCCTTTGCCCGCGCGAAGTCTTCGGGGCGGCCACCCGCCATGACGATGAGCGTGCCCGCCTTGGCCTCCGGCTGGCTTCCAAGCACCGGCGCTTCCAGATACCGCGCGCCCTGGGCTTGGCAGCGCTTTGCGAACGCACGCGATTCCGACGGCGCAATCGTGCCCATCTGCACGACGAGCTTGCCTGCGAGATCAAGCGGCGCCGTGAACAACACCTCCTCAATCGCCCGCGCATCTGCAAGCATCAGGAACACGATCTCAGCCTTGCGCACGGCCTCCTCGGCCGACGCCGCAGGTATTGCCCCTTCCACCGCCTCGGCCTTCGCCCGCGTGCGGTTCCAGACATGCACCTCGTGCCCCGCAGCCGCAAGGCGCGCCGCCATCCAGCGCCCCATCAGTCCTGCACCCAGCCATGCGATCGCGCTCATCGTTCCTCCTTCGCCCAAGGTTTCAGCGCCTCCTCGGCGCGGCGGGCCATCGTTTCCCCAATGCCCGGCACTTCCACAAGCCGCCCCGTTTTCGCCGCTTCGTAAAGCGCGCGCGCATCGGTTCCGAAGCGATCGGTGATCGCGCGCACCTTCGCCGGCCCCAGCCCCGGAATCGCAAGCAGCGCCTGCACGGGCTTCGGGACGTCGTGTTTGAGCCGCTCGAGAAACTTGCAGGTGCCGGTGGCCTCGATCTCAAGGATTTTCTTCGCCAGCGCCTCGCCGATGCCGGGGATGTGCGCACCCCTTCGCACGACCTCCGGCGCAGGCTCAGAAAGCCCGCGCACGATGCGCGCCGCCTGCCGATACGCGCGCACGCGAAACGACTCGCCCTCTTCGTAGGCCAAAAGCTTCGCAATCTGCTGAAAGCAGGCGGCGATCTTGTCGTTGATCTCCATCGCGCCCAATCTACGGGCAAACGCGCAGGCTGTGAACGCGCGCTTGGTCTATCCTCAACGGGAGGAGGTGCGGAATGCGGGCGCTGTGGATCGCGATCGCGCTGGGATGGAGCGCAGTTTCATCGGCGCTGGAAGTGGAAGGCGTGGCGCTTCCCGAGCGGGTGGAAGTCGCAGGCCAGGCGCTGCAGCTCAACGGCGCGGGCGTGCGCACGAAGTTCTTCTTCGACATCTATGTGGGAAGCCTTTACTTGCCGCAGCCGGCGCACACGGCCGAAGCCGCGCTTGCGATGCCCGGGCCGAAGCGGGTGCGGATGGACTTCCTCTACCGCAAGGTTCCCCGAGACAAGATCGTGCAAGGATGGGAGGAAGGCTTCCGGCGCAATCAGCCGCCGAACCAGTTGGCCCGGCTGCGGGCGCGGCTTGATGCGTTCAACGCGCTTTTCGGCGATATGAAGCGCGGCGACACGGTGGTGCTGGATCTGATCCCGGGCGAAGGCGTGCGGGTGGTGATCAACGGAAAGCTCCGCGGCGTGATCCCAGGCGACGATTTCGCTCGGGCCCTCCTTGCCGTGTGGCTTGGGCCGCATCCGGCGGATGCCGACCTCAAACGCGCGATGCTCGGAAAATGACGCCCGTTTGCATCGCCCAGCGCTTCAGCCCCATCGCTCCGGAAAGATCAGCGCTCGGCGAAACTCGATCGCCTGCGGATTGCTCCATTCATCGCGCACCCTCACGCGGCATGGAGCTGCGCACCGCGCATAAGCGCCGGGCAAAGCCCGCCCGCCTCGGCTATATTCGCGCGGATGGATCCAACGCTCGTTGAGGCCTACTTGCACAC
>CAZTLD010000041.1:0-9159 GCA_964614395.1 uncultured Zetaproteobacteria bacterium | reverse complement strand
TGCAGCCGTTCTCCATGTGGAGAAAGCGCGGCGCGCCGGGTGTCTCGTGGTGCCGGAGGCACGAGTGGTCCGGCTGATCGAGGGCGCGGAGGGGCGGATTGCGGCGCTTGAGTTTCGGCGGCCTGACGGTGTTCTGCACAAGGTACGGGCGCGCATATTCGTGCTTGCCGCCAATGCGCTGGAAACGCCGCGCCTGCTTATGCATTCCGGACTATGCCGGAACAGCAGGGCCTTGGGGCGTTTTCTTATGGATCACCTGCTTGTGCATTGTAGTTTTCGTGCGCCGGAGCCGGTCTATGCAGGACGCGGTCCGCAAACGACAAGCCTCGTTGATTATGGTCGGGACGGTGCATTCCGGCGCCGGTATGCGGCAGCTAAGATTTTTCTTTCCAATGCGCTTGATGTGCAGGGCGAGGCGGTGCGTCTTCTTGCCAATCCGGCTCAGTGGCCAGTACTTAAGGAGAAATTACGGGAATACGCGAAGTTTCACGCGATGTTCGGGGCAGAAATCGAAGTGCTTCCCGACCCGGACAATCGACTGATGCTGGTTGCTGATGAGCGAGACGCATTCGGTATCCCAAAGCTCAGGGCTCGTTTCCAACCCGGTGATTACAGCGAGCGGGGGGTTAGGCACTGGCTTGACCAAATGCAAAGCTGGGTTGAAGCGATGGGTGGAAAGATCAAGGGAACGCGTGTGCAGATGAGCTCCCATCATCCTGCTGGCACCTGCCGGATGGGCACAAAACCGGAGGATTCGGTGGTCACTCGTGATCTGCGTTGTCATGAGCATCCCAATCTTTACATCGTGGGCAGTGCTGTGTTTCCGACCATCGGCACCGCGAATCCGACCCTCACCATTGCGGCTTTGGCGTTGAGATTGGCTGAGAAGCTTGCGCGCGAATAAGGAATGCCGGTAGTTGACATCGGACGCGCGCATGCAAGCATCGCGCCTATATGCGCCCTTAGCTCAGTTGGTAGAGCAGCGGACTTTTAATCCGTGGGTCCCAGGTTCGAGTCCTGGAGGGCGCACCAGAGCTTGGCGGCGCTTGACGCCGGACGAACGGGCGGCAAGCGTTCGCGCCCCGTCCCCATCGTCTAGTCGGCCTAGGACACCACCCTTTCACGGTGGCGACGCGGGTTCGAATCCCGCTGGGGACGCCAGATCGAGGCGGGCAAACCCCGCCTTTTTTCGTGTTGGCGGCAAAAGTGAGAACGATTATCATTCGCACATGGCCCGCTTGAGCGAGCAGCGCCGCAAGGTGCTTGCCCTGATCAGGGAAGGGGGGCATTGGGAGGCCGATGCGCTGCATCGGGAACTCGTGCGCCGCGGCGAGCGGATGGGGCTGGCGACCGTCTATCGGGCGCTCGCGGCGCTAGAGGCGGAAGGACTCGTGCAGTCCGTCGAGTGGGGCGGGCGTCGCCGCTACGAGCGGGCCGACAAGGCGCATCACGACCACATGGTGTGCACGCGCTGCGGGCGGATCGAGGAGTTTGTGGATCCGGATATCGAGCTGCGGCAGGTGCGGGCGGCGGAAAAAAGCGGCTTTCGGATCGAAGCGCACCAGTTGGTTCTGTTTGGAATCTGCGCGCGCTGCCAGGAGGGCGAATGATCGAGGGCGCGGTGATCATGTTTCGTGAGCTTTTGGAAGCGGCGCTGGTGCTTGGAGTGCTCGCCGCGGCCACGCGCGAATGTCCCCCTGCGCGTCGGGGGCTTAGGTGGGGAGCGCTGGCCGGCGCTCTCGCGGCGATGGCGTTGGGGATTGGCATGGACCGGTTGGAAGCGTCGTTTTCTGGCGAAGGAGAGTTCTTGTTGCACGCGGTGCTGCTTCTTTCCGCGTCGGTGCTGCTCAGTTGGACGGTGCTGTGGATGCGCCGGTATGCGGCGGCGTTCGCAGCCGAGATGCGGGCGCGCGCCGAAAGGGCCGTGCGCGCCGACGCGCCGGGCTGGGCGGTGGGGATCGTGGCGTTTGCCGCGGTGGCGCGGGAAGGGTCGGAGGCGGCGTTTTTCCTGTTGGCCACGGCCTCCACGGGCGAGGACCGGCTGGTCTTGGCGGGGGCGGCGTTGGGCGCGGTTGCGGCCATCATGGTCAGCGTGCTGCTCCACAAGGGGCTTGTGCGGCTTCCGGTGCGCACGATGCTTCATGCGGTGGGCTGGATCTTGCTGCTGATGGCGGCCGGCATGGCCGGGCGCGGGGTGTGGAACCTCGTCGTGATCGGGTGGCTGCCGCCGCTCATCGATGAGGTGTGGGATCTTTCCGCGTGGCTTCCCAACGACAGCGTGCTTGGAACCATGCTTGGGGTGTTGATCGGCTACGATGCCGCGCCCAGCGCGATGCAGCTTGCGGTGATGGCTGTGGTGTTTGCGCTGCTCGCGTGGCGGTTCACCGCGGCATCTGACACGACACCTTCCGCACGCTAGGATGTCTGCGATGCGTTTGTTTGCCGCAATCCGGCCGCCGGAAGAGGTGCTTGATGAGATCGCCGAGTGGTGGGTGGCGGCGAGCGTCCACTTGGATGCGCTCGGCTGGCGGGAGTTGCCGCGCGAGAACTGGCATCTGACGCTGGCCTTTTACGGCGAGGTGCCCGGGCGCGCGCTGGGGGCGCTTGCGGAGGCGCTGGAGCATGTGGCCGGGCAAGCTCCGCTTCTGGAGCTTATGACGGACGGGATTGGCGTGTTCCCGACGCCCTCGAAGCCGCGCGTGTTTTGGCTGGGGGTGGAGGCCACAAGGCCGGAAGCGCTTCGGCGCTTGGCGCGCGGCTGCATGCGGGCGCTGGAGCAGACCGGGAAGGTGGCCGGCAAACGGCGGGAGAAAAAACAGCCCTTCGTCGGGCACATGACATTGGCGCGCATCCGTGCGGAACTTTCCGTGCCGGTTTCCGAGGCGCTCTTGCGCGAGATTCCGCGCCCGCCTGCGATTGCGTGGACGGCGGACGAGGTCGTGCTTTATCGTTCGCATCTTCGCCCGGAGGGGGCGCGGTACCAGGTGATCGAAACCTTTCCGATGGGTGTGGAGGTCGTATGAGCGACGATCGGCAAAAGGCATTGGAGGCGGCCATCACGCAGATCGAGCGCCAGTTCGGCAAAGGCTCGATCATGCGGCTTGGCGACGCCGGCAAGGTGCAGGTGGAGGTGATCCCGTCCGGCTCCATTGCGCTGGATGCGGCGCTGGGCGTGGGCGGCTATCCGCGCGGGCGGATCGTGGAGATTTTTGGGCATGAGTCGTCGGGCAAGACGACGCTTGCGCTGCACGCGATCGCCGAGGCGCAAAAGCTTGGGGGGCGGGCAGCGTTCATCGACGCCGAGCATGCGCTTGATATCGGCTACGCGGAGAAGCTCGGCATTCAGGTGGACGATCTTTTGGTCAGCCAGCCTTCCAGCGGCGAGGATGCGCTCGAGATCGTGGACACGCTCGTGCGCTCGGGTGCGCTCGATGTGATCGTCGTGGACTCGGTGGCGGCGCTCACGCCGAAAGCGGAGCTTGAAGGCGATATGGGCGATGCCCATGTGGGATTGCAGGCGCGGCTGATGAGCCAGGCGCTGAGAAAGCTTACGAGCTCCATCTCGCGCACGCGCACGCTTGTGATCTTCATCAACCAGATCCGGATGAAGATCGGCGTGATGTACGGCAACCCCGAGACCACCACCGGCGGCAATGCGCTCAAGTTCTACGCCACGGTGCGGCTGGATGTGCGGCGCGGATCGCAGCTCAAGAAGGGCACCGAGGTGATCGGCAACGAAGTGAAGGTGAAGGTGGTGAAAAACAAAGTAGCCCCGCCGTTCAAGCAGGCCGATCTCGTGATCAGCTACGGGCGCGGCGTGGTGCGCTCGGCCGAGCTTCTGGATCTGGGAACGAAGCTTGGGGTCGTCGCGCGCTCGGGCGCTTGGTATGCCTACGGCGACGAGCGCCTCGGCCAAGGCCGTGAGAACGCGATGCTCTGGCTTGAGGAACATCCGGACGTGATGGCGCGGCTTGAGCGCGAGGTGCGCGAAAAGCTGGGGCTTCCGGTGCCGGAAGCATCCGGCGATGAGTCCTGAGGACGAGCGCGCACGCGCGAAGGCCCTTGCGTTGCGGATGTTGGCGCGCAGGGAATACTGCGCATCGGAAATGAAACACAAGCTTCTTGCCAAGGGGTTTTCCGAGGCCGTCGCGGAGGAGGTGGTGGCAGGGCTTGTTCGCAGCGGGCTTTTGTCTGATCGGCGCTTTGCGGAGGCCTATCTGCGAGGGCGGCTGCGGCGCGGGGATGCGCTGTGGCTTGCCGCGGCCAAGGCCCGGCAAAAGGGCGTGGACGAACAGGCGCTTGCCGAGGCCGTGGCGTCGTTGGAAGAGGAGTTCGATCCCGAGCAGGCGGCGCGGGCGCTGGTAGAAAAGATCGACCCCGAAGGGCTTCGCTTCGCCGATGCGAAGCTCCGGAGAAGAATGGCGGCGCGGCTTGCGCGGCGGGGCTTTGCGCGCGCCGTGATCGAGAAGGTGCTCAAGGAGGACGCGTGAACGTCGCAGAGATCCGGCAGCGGTTTTTGGACTACTTCGCCCGCGAGGGACATGAAATCGTGCCTTCAAGCCCGCTCGTGCCGCATGGCGATCCCACGCTTCTGTTCACGAACGCGGGGATGGTGCAGTTCAAGAACGTGTTCCTCGGCAAGGAAAAGCGCCCCTACCAGCGCGCGGCGAGCTGCCAGAAGTGCGTGCGCGCCGGCGGCAAGCACAACGATCTGGAGAATGTCGGCTACACCGCGCGCCACCATACCTTCTTTGAAATGCTCGGCAACTTCAGCTTCGGCGACTACTTCAAGCGCGAGGCGATTTTCTACGCTTGGAGGTTTCTCACCGAGGAGCTGGGGCTGGATCCGGCGAGACTTTTCGTGACCGTGTATGTGGACGACGACGAGGCCGCGCGCATTTGGCTGGATGAGATCGGCATCGATCCGAAGCGCTTTGCGCGCATCGCGGGCGAGGACAACTTCTGGAGCATGGGCGATACCGGCCCGTGCGGGCCGTGCACCGAGATCTTCTTCGACCACGGGCCGGAGGTGCCGGGCGGGCCGCCCGGGACGCCCGAAGCTGACGGCGACCGCTTCGTCGAGATCTGGAACATCGTGTTCATGCAGTACGACCGCGATGCGGAAGGAAGGCTGCATCCGCTGCCGCACCCGAATGTGGACACCGGCATGGGGCTGGAGCGGATCGCGGCGGTGATGCAGGGCGTGCACAGCAACTTCGACATTGATCTCTTTCGTCATTTGATCGACGCCGCAAGCGAAATCACCGGCGTGCGCTATGGCGAGGATGCGGAGAAGGACACGAGTCTGCGCGTGATCGCCGATCATGTGCGTGCGATCGGATTTTTGATTGCGGACGGCGTGCTGCCCAGCAACGAAGGCAGGGGCTTCGTGCTGCGCCGTATCTTGCGGCGCGCGCTGCGCCACGGCTGGATGCTGGGGCGCAAGGAGCCGTTTTTGTGGCGGATGGTGGCGCCGCTCGTGGACGAGATGGGCGGCCACTACCGGGAGCTTGTGGAGGCGCAGCACAACATCGAGCAAGTCGTGCGCGTCGAGGAAGAGCGGTTCTTGCGCACGCTGGGCAAGGGGCTGAAGCTCGTGGCCGAGGCGGCCGAAAAGGCGGGTGAGGGCGGCACGATCCCTGGCGATACGCTGTTCGTGCTCTACGATACCTACGGCTTTCCGGTGGATCTCGTGGCCGACATTCTGCGCGGCCGCAACCTGAAGCTTGACCTCGAAGGCTTCGAGCGGCGCATGGAGGAGCAGCGGGCGCGGGCGCGCGCGGCGTGGAAGGGCTCGGGCGAAGAAGCGCCGGAAGAGGCGTTTCTCGCGATCCGGGACGAGAGGGGCGCCAGCGAGTTTCTCGGCTATCAGACGCTTGCGGCCGAGGGCGCGATCGTCGGCATCGTGCGCGATGGACGCATGCGCGATGCGCTGGCGAAAGGCGAGCAGGGATGGGTGGTGCTCAACCAGACGCCGTTTTATGGCGAGTCCGGCGGTCAGGTCGGGGATACCGGCTGGCTGCGGGCGGAAGGGCTGCGCGCGCGGGTGTTGGATACGAAGAAACCGTTGCCGGATCTCATCGCGCATCGCGTCGAAGTCGAGGAAGGGGAGCTTCGCGTGGGCGGCGTGGTGCGCGCCGAAGTGGACGCCGAAAGGCGCGCGATGATCCGCCGCCACCACACCGCCACTCACCTTCTCCACGCGGCGCTGCGCGAGATCCTGGGGGCGCACGTGCGGCAGGCGGGGTCGCTTGTGGCGCCCGATTACCTGCGCTTTGACTTCACCCATCCGGAAGCCTTGGACGACGCCACGCTTGCGCGTATCGAGCGGCGCGTGAACGAGGAGATCTGGAAGGATCTGCCGGTGCAGACCGAGATCATGACGCTGGAAGAGGCGCGCAAGGCGGGAGCGATGGCGCTGTTCGGCGAGAAGTACGGCGATGAGGTGCGCGTCGTGCGCGCGGGATTTTCGCTTGAGCTGTGCGGCGGCACGCATGTGGCGCGCACCGGTGAGATCCATCTTTTCCGCATTCTGCGCGAGGAGGCGGCGGCTGCCGGCGTGCGCCGGATCACGGCCGTGGCCGGGCCTTTGGCGTATGCGTCGTTCGCCGAGGATGCCGCAAGGCTTGCTATGGTCGCGCGGGCGCTGCGCACGAGCGCTGCCGAGGCGGACAAGGCCGCGCGCAAGCTCATGGAGCGGCTCGGTGCGCAGGAAAAGGAAATCTCGCGGCTGCGCGCGCAATTGGCTGCGGATGTGGCGGACGGGCTTGCCGCGCGGGCGGAAAAGGCGGGCGATGTGCCGGTGCTCATCGCCGAAGCGCCAGCGGAGATCGAGGATCTGCGCGATGCCGCGGACAAGCTGCTCGCCAAGCTCGGCGGCCGGGGGGTGGTGGTGCTCGGCGCGGCGCGGGGCGGCAAGGGGCAGATCGTCGCCAAGCTCAGCAAGGATCTTACGCGCACGCTTTCCGCGGGCGAGATCGTGCGCGCGGCGGCCGCACGCCTCGGCGGCAAAGGGGGCGGAAGGCCGGACATGGCGATGGGCGGCGGCCCCGAGGGCGAGAAGCTCGGCGAGGCGCTGGCCGAGGCCCGTCGCATCGTTGTTGCGCAGCTTGAAACTGCCGCCTAGGTTCGCTTCCGGAATCCACGCAAGGGAGGGGAGTGATGCGGCGCACCGCGTTCGTGGCGATCTCGTTGGCTGCAGCCATGGCGATGCCGGCCTACGCAGGCGGCCATGGCCACGGCAAGGGGCATGCGCACTGGAGCTACGAGGGCGCCACCGGCCCGTTGCACTGGGGAGCGTTCTCCGAGATGTGCGCGGCCGGCAAGCAGCAGTCGCCGGTGAACATCGAAACGGCCAAGGTCAAGAAGACCAAGCTGCCGCCGCTTGAACTGCGCTGGAAGGCCGGCCTTTCCGGCACGATCGTGAACAACGGGCATACGATCAAGGTGAACACGCCCGGCGGCGGAGAGTTGGTGTGGAACGGCAAGCGGTTCGCTCTGGTGCAGTTCCACTTCCACAGCCCGAGCGAGATGCATGTGGATGGGCGTGCGTTTCCGATGGTGGCGCACTTCGTGCACAAGGCCGAAGACGGGCAGTTGGCGGTGGTCGCGCTGATGTTCGAAGAGGGCGCGGAGAACGCGGAGCTTGCGAAGGTGTGGGCGAAGATGCCGGCGCAGGTAGGCGGCGAAGCGCGCTATGCGGGGCTCAATCCAGCGGCGCTTTTGCCGAAGGATCTTGGCTACTACCACTTCCGCGGGTCGCTCACCACGCCGCCGTGCTCGGAAGGCGTGGAGTGGTTCGTGCTGAAGACGCCCGCATCGTTCAGCCCCGCGCAGTGGAAGGCCTTCCGCAAGCTCTACTTCGGGAACGTGCGTCCCACGCAGCCCCTCAACGGGCGCGAAATCGAAGGCTGATCGGGCCTGAATCCGCTTTTGGGCGGCCTTCGGGCCGCCCTTGGATTTTTGAGCCGAAGCCCGAAAGGATGAGACACTGCGCCCGCATCTGAAAGGCTTGGCTGGACTTGCGGCTCGGGATGGGCCATGATGGCCGCAAAGGAGTTTCCATGAGCCTTCGCCATGCTTTCTTCGATGACGCCTCTGTCGCGAGGCTGTTTCCGTTCCACTTCGCTTTCGACCGGCGCCACAGGGTTTTCAGCATCGGCCCTTCGCTGAAGAAAATGATCCCTTCGCTCCAAGTGGGCGGGGACTGGCGCGATGCGCTCCAGCTGGAGGAGCCGAAGCTGGCCGCGGCGTCGTTCGAGGCAATGATCGAGCGCGCGGATCAGGTGTTCGTGTTTTGCGCGCAGGCCAAGCGCCTCAAGCTGCGCGGGGAGGTGCTCCGCAGCGCAAAGCGCGACGCGCTTTTGTTCCTCGGGATCCCTGTGCTGGAAAAGTTCGACGATCTTGAGGCGATGCGCGTGAACGCGCACGACTTTTCCCGTGCCGATCAGGCGAACTACCTCTCGATGCTATGGCTGCATCAGCAGGCGATGCGCGAAAAGCGCCAGAGGATTGACGAGCTTGAACGGGCCCATCAGGCGCTTTCCGACAGCGAGCAAAGGTTCCGGCAACTCACTGGAAACATGCACGAAGTCTTCTGGATGACGGATCCGGAAAAGAACGCGATGCTCTACATCAGCCCGGCCTACGAGCGGATCTGGGGGCGCAGCCGGAAGAGCCTTTACGCCGAGCCGCGCAGTTGGCTTGAAGCCATCCACCCCGAAGACCGCGAGCGCGTGCTGCGCGCGGCGACGACGAAGCAGACCACGGGCGAATACGACGAGGAATACCGCATCGTGCGTCCCGATGGCGCGGTGCGCTGGATTCGGGATCGGGCCTATCCGGTGCGAGACGAAGAAGGCAGGGTGTATCGCGTCACCGGCATCGCCGAAGACATCACCGCGCGCAAGGAAAGCGAACAGGCGCAGCGGGAGATGCAGGCCCGCATCGAGCAGATGCAGAGGCTGGAAAGCCTCGGCGTGCTGGCAAGCGGCATCGCGCACGACTTCAACAACATCCTCGCCGCGATCCTCGGCCATGCCGAGCTGGCCGAGCACATGCTTACAAGCGACCCCGCCGAGGCTCGGGCATGCCTTACAACCATTGTCACCTCATGCGAAAAGGCGGCCGAGCTATGCCGGCAGATGCTCGCCTACGCCG
>CAZTLD010000040.1:0-9607 GCA_964614395.1 uncultured Zetaproteobacteria bacterium | reverse complement strand
AGCCGCGCGCCTGTGCGCGGCCGCACAGTTCAGCCCCTAGCCCCGAGTCAAGCCCCTTGATCGGGCGGCGAAGCCTTGGGCGCCGGCGTTTGATGCGAATCCGCGCACGCCGAGGACTTCATGCGCCTGACGAGCAGAAGCCTTGCGCCTCCCTTGTCCGCAAGCGCCTTCGCATCAAGCGCGGAGACGAGCGCCTCCGGCTGCGGCCTTCGCAGCATCAACAGAAACGGCGGCTTGATTCCGCAAAGCGCGCGCACGCTGCGCACGACGCGGTAGTTGCGCCCAAGCCGCCACGACACCGACGGCGCCTGCCAATACCAGGACACGAGCGGCAACTCAGGATACGCGCGCGCCGCCTGCACGATCGCGCGCGTCGGCGTTTGCTGGACGCGCGCCACTTCCGGCGCGACGCCTGCGGCCAGCGCAACGCCCATCGCAAGCCCCGCGGCCGTGGCGGCCGCGATGCTCCCTCGCCATGTGGCGACCAGGCATGCGCATGCCGCCGCAGCCGCCCACGCGGCAAGCGCAAGGCCGGGCGAAGGGGCGTCGCGCAGCAGCATCTGCACGCGCGGGTGCGCGAAGGCATCCTTGATTTCGGGCCATGCGAACGGCACGGCGGCGACGAGCAGCATCAGCAGCGCGCCGCATGCGGCGCCCGCTCGCAAAAGCCCCGGATGGAGACGGCGATGAGCCGCCAGCACGCCGATCGCCACCGCCAGCGGCGGCCAGATGCTGCTGATGTAGTGCGGAAGCTTCGTGCGCACGAGCGTGAAGATCACGAGCACCACCAGCGCCCACGCCGCCGCAGCGCGCGCGATCGCCGCTTCCGGAGCCGGCCCAGAGGCCTTGACCCCCCGAAAGAGGGCGGCGAGCGCCGCCAAGCTCCACGGCAGACCCCCGATCAGAAACACGACGAGGTAGTAGTGCCAGCCGCCTGCGTGCCCCTGCATCGGCTGCAACGCCCGCTCCAAGTTGTGCCGGATCACGAACTCGACGAAGAAATCGAGCCCCTCATGCATCGCGAGCATCAGATAAAGCGGCGCAGCCGCAAGCCCAAAGGCGACAAGCCCCGCGCCCCACGGGAACGCACGCACGAAGCGCACGATTTCCTTGATACCGCCGGCAAGCCAGCGCTCGAAAAGGAATGCCGCAGCCGGCACGACCGCCCCGACCGGCCCTTTGATCGCCACGGCCAGCCCGCTTGCGGCCGCAGCCCACACAAGCCAATGTCGGCCTCCGCGCACGAGCCAAAGAAGATAGGCGCAAAACGCGCCTGCCAGCGCGAGGTTGAGCGTGGCGTCCAGAATCGCGGCGCGCGCAAGCATCTGCACCTGCAACATGCTGAGAAACGCCAGCGCCGCTCCGGCTGCTGCTTGCGGCCGACCTGCCGCGCGCAGCGTGGCGGCCAGCATCAGGGCGGTCGCGATCGTGGCCAGCGCCGACGGAAGCCGCGCGGCAAACGCGTTTTCGCCGAACAGCGCAAACGAAATGCGCAAAAGATCGAAAAACAACGGCGGTTTTTCGAAAAACGGCTCCCCGTTTGCGATCGGTATCAGCCAGCTGTGCGCCCGTTGCATGTCGCGCGCGGTCTGCGCGTAGATCGTTTCGTCAAGGTCAAACAGCGGCGCCATGTGCAAGGTGGCGACGATGGCCGCCGCCGCTGCGATGAGCCAGAGCATCAAGCGCGCCTGCATCGGGCCAAGGGTAGCAGTGGGGCTGGCGCCGCGCGCGCACGCTTTCAAAATGCGCGGGATGGAGACGCGATCCCGCAAACGGCTTTTCGCGGTGCGCGCGCTGGTGAGCGCAGCGCTTCTCGCGGCGCTCGCGGCGATGCTGGATTGGCGGGCGATCGCCGCACGTCTTGCCGAGGCGGACCTGCGGTGGGTCGCGGCGGCGGTGGCGTTGGTTGCGGCGGGCTATGTGCTGTGCGGGCTTCGCTGGGCGTGGCTTGCGCGCGGGCTGGGGCTGGAGGTGGATGCGCGGCGCAAGGTGCGGCTGTTTTTCGTCGGGATGTTCGCAAGCCTGTTTCTGCCGTCCACGGTGGGCGGCGACGTGCTGCGGGGGCTTTTGTTCGCGCGCGGCCGGGAAAACAAGGCCGCAGCGCTTGCCAGCGTCGTTCTGGATCGCGCCAATGGTCTTGCGGCGCTCGTCGGCTGGGTGGGGTTGGCGCTTCTCGCCTCCGAGTGGTGGGCGGCGTGGGGCGGGGCGCTGCTTGTGCTTTCCGCGGCGGTGGGGCTGGGCGGGGGCTGGCTTGCGCGGCTTTTGCCGCCCGTGCGGTGGCTTGCGCCGCTTGGAGTGCAGGCGCCGGGTTTTGCCCGCGCGTGGGCGCGCGCCTTTCCGCTCTCGTTCGCGTTTCAGGGCATCATCTTCACCGCGCACTGGATGCTCGGGCAGGCGGTGGCGCTGGTCATGCCGTGGCACGACTGGGTGCTCGTCGTGGGGCTGACGGCCTTGGCCGCGACCCTGCCGATTTCGCTCAATGGGTTGGGCGTGCGCGAAGGAAGCTATGTGGCGCTGGCGGGGTGGGTCGGCGCGGATGCGGAGGCGGCGGCGGCGATGGCCGCGCTTTGGCTGCTCGTGTTGATGCTGACTGCGATTCCGGGCGGCTGGCTGTGGTGGGAGGCTAAGCGCCGATGAAACGGAAGATCTGGCTTGGGGCGTTGCTGGCGCTTGTGGCGCTTGCGTGGGTGTGGTGGCACAAGCAGGCGCTTCCCGATCGCTTTGCGCTGTGGGTGAAGCTTCCGGAGACGCTTTCCGAAGCGCCGCCGCGCGATCGCTGGGCGCGGGCGCTGGATGCGCCGATCGCCTCGGTGCACGAGCTTGCGTTCGTGCTGCGCCGCGCGGCGGAAGATGAGCGCGTCGTGGGCGTGGTGCTGGATCTGCGCCGCGGGCTGCGGGGTTCGCCTGCGGCGCTGCGGGAGCTCGCTGCGGCGGTGGAGTCGTTGCGCGCGCGCGGCAAACCCGTCGTGGCCTATCTGGAGGCGATCGGGCAAGGGGGCTTGTGGCTTGCGCTGCACGCGGATCAAGCCGTGTTGCATCCGATGGGCACGGTCTCGGTGCAGGGCGTGGGGATCGAGCGCTGGTTCGTGCGCGATTTGCTTGCGCGCGTGGGCGTGCGCGCCGCGGTCGTGCGCGCGGGTGCGTACAAGTCGTTCGCCGAGACCTTCACGCGCACCAGCCTTTCGCCACAAGCGCGCGCGGAAGCGGAAAGGATCACAGCGCGCGCGCAAGCGTGGCTGATGGGGGAGTTCCGGCGGCTGCGCCCGCGCGCGCGCTGGCCGGAAGACACCGCTTATGGCTGGCGCCAGGCCGCGCAAGCCTTTGCCGACGCGATCGCGCAGCACGGGGGCTGGGCTGAGGCCGCCAAGGCGTGGGGTTGGGTGGATGCGCTGGCCACGGCCGAGGCGCTGCGGGCGCAGTTGGCCGAGCGCTGGAAGCTTGGCGCCAAGAATTGGGTTGCGGCGGAGCGCTACGCGCCGGAGCTGCCGGAGAAAGGGGATCTCGCGATCGTGGCCCTTTCCGGCGTGCTCGGCGCGCCGGGCGGGGTGGATGGATCTGAGATCGCAGACCTGATCGGGAAGGTCGCGCGCAACCCCCGCGTGCGGGCGATCGTCGTGCGTTGTGCCACAGGCGGCGGCAGCGCGCTTGCGAGCGAAACGATCCGGGAAGCTTTGGCGCAAGCACGGGCGCAAGGGAAAAAGGTCGTGGTGTCCATGGGCGGCGTGTGCGCCTCAGGCGGCTATTGGCTGGCTTCGGCCGCGGATGCGATCGTCGCCGATCCGATGACGATCACGGGTTCCATTGGGGTGGTGGGGATCTGGTTCGATGCGGAAACGCTCCTTGCGCGGCTGGGGATCGCGCGCGAAGTCGTTGCAGCAAGCCCGTTGGCGCACGGAAGCGCATGGGCCGAGCCGCCGTCCGAAGAAAGTTTGCGCGTGTGGCGCGCGTCGGTGCAGGCCGCCTATCGACGCTTCGTGGCGCTCGTGGCGCGCGCACGCGGGATCGGCGCGGATCCGGAAACATGGGCCGAGGGGCGGCTGTGGCTCGGCGAAGAGGCCAAGGCATTGGGTTTGGTGGATGCGCTCGGGGATCTGACGGCCGCCATCGATCGCGCCAAGGAACTTGCCGGGCTCAAAAAGGCCGAGGCCTTCTGGGTTCGGCCCAAGCGCCCGTGGCTTGAGGCGGTGCGAGAGGCGCTCGGGGTGGGGGTGCGGATCCCCGTGCCGCCGTCAGGCGTGGCCGCTTGGGCACCGGTGCGCTGGCGGTGGTAACGAAAGGTGACTAGGCTCGCTTTATGCTCGGATGGACCTTGGCCTTGATGCTGTGGGCGGGGGCGGCGTGGGCGGACGAGACCGCAGCGAAAGACACCATGCCCGAATGGATGCCGCCGTTGCCGGAAGAAGCGCGGCGAGCACTAGAGGTGCGCCGCTACCGGCGTGAGGACGGGGCCGAGATCACCGAGTATCGGATCGGCGGGCGCGTGTTTCTCGTGCGCGTCGTCCCTCCTGCGGGCAAGCCCTATTACCTTGTGGACGACGACGGCGACGGGGTGATGGAGACGCGCTTGCCGGGCGGCGTGCGGCGGATTCGCGCGCCGCTTTGGATCATCAAGCGGTTCTAGTGGTTCCAAGGCTCATCCTGATCACGCGCGATCAAGCGCCGGATGCGCGCTTTTGGGAGACGGTGGAGGCCGCGCTTGCTGGCGGCGTGGAGGCAGTGCTTCTACGGATGCCCAGCCTTGGGGACGCCGAGCTTCTGGCGGCTGCTTCGCGCGCGCGGATGCTCACGCGCCGCTATCGGGCGCAGTTGTTCGTGCGCGCGCGCTTTGACATCGCCGAGGCGGTGGAAGCGGACGGCGTGCACCTGCCGGCAAGCTTGGCCGTGCGCCTGGCCGCGCAGGGCTGGCGGGCGCAGCCCGGGCGAATGCTTTCGGCCGCGGCGCACAACGCCGAGGAGCTGGCGGCGGCGAATAGGCTTCGCTGCGCGTTTGCGCTTCTGTCTCCGGTCTTTCCTACGCGCACGCATCCGAAGGCCAAGCCTTTGGGCGTGGAGGGCTTTCGCCGGCTTGCCACACGCGCGGGCGTGCCGGTGGTGGCGCTGGGCGGCATCACGCCTGCGAACCGAAGGCTTCTTGCCGGCTTTCCGGTGGCGGTGGTGAGCGCGATCTTCGACGCCGAGGACCCGAAGCGCGCAGCCGAGGATTTGCGATGCATGTCTTGATCTTGGGCTGCGGATATCTGGGAACGCTTCTTGCCCGACGCCTGCACGCGCAGGGCGCGGCGGTGTATGCGACGACGCGCCGCGCGGAGGCCGCACGAGCGCTGCAAGCGATGGGCGTGAATGCCGTGCCCGCCTCCGATCCGCTCGAAATCCCAAGCGACTGGCGCCGTCGGATCACGCACCTCGTGGATTCGATCCCCACCGAAGGCGCGCACGCCCCGCAGCGCGCGTGGGCGGCGGCGCTCGCCGAGCGCCTGCCGAAGCTTGCATGGGTCGGCTACCTCTCCAGCACCTCGGTCTATGGCGATCGGCAGGGCGCGTGGGTCAGCGAAGACGATCCCCTCAAGCCCCAGGGCCCCACGGCGCAAGCGCGCGTGCAGGCGGAGCAGGCGTGGAAGGCGGCCTTTCCTGCGGTGGAGATCTTTCGCTTGGCCGGGATCTACGGCCCCGGCCGCCACTTGGGGCCGCGGCTGATGCAGGGCTATACGACGGTCGCGTTCGCCCCGCCCCGCTACACGAACCGCATCCACGCCGAGGATGCCGCACGGGCGATTGTGGCAGCGATGCGGCGGCCACGCCCCGCCCGAATCGTGAACCTCGCCGACGACGAGCCGCTGCCGCATGCCGAGTATGTCCGAAGGCTTGCTGCGGCGATAGGTGCGCCGCCGCCGGTGATGCTGGCGCCGGAGGAAGCGAAAAGGCGCCTTTCCGCGCGCGCGTGGGCGTTCTTCTCCGCCAGCAAAAGGCTCAGCAACGCGCGGCTGCACGCGGAGCTTGTCCCCGTGCTCTGCTATCCGAACGCCGAGGCGGCCGCGGCGTTCGTGCGCCGCGAGATGCTGGCGCATGGCGCGCGCGCGGTTTATGCTCGCGCGGCACGGGAGGGCTGATGAGCGCGCTTCGTTACGACTGGACGGTGGAAGAGATCGAGGCGTTGATGGCAGAGCCGCTCGCGGATCTGATCTATGAAGCGCAGAAAGCGCTGCGCGCGCACTTCGATCCGAACCGCATCCAGCTTTCCACATTGCTTTCGGTGAAGACCGGCGGCTGCCCCGAGGACTGCAAGTATTGCCCGCAAAGCGTGCACTACGACACGGGCTTGGAGAAAGAGCGGCTTTTGTCCGTGGACGAGGTGGTGGAGGCGGCGCGGCGCGCGAAGGCAAGGGGTGCGACGCGCTTTTGCATGGGCGCGGCCTGGCGCGCGCCGACGGATCGGGCGCTGGAGCGCATCTGCGCGATGATTCGCGCGGTGAAGGCGCTCGGCATGGAGACTTGTGCGACGCTCGGCATGCTCACCGAGGCGCAGGCGAAAAGGCTGGCCGAGGCGGGGCTGGACTATTACAACCACAACATCGACACCTCGCGCGCGTTTTACGAGAAGATCATCACGACGCGCCGCTTCGAAGATCGGCTGGACACGCTTCGTCATGTGCGCGCGGCCGGCATCCGCATCTGCTGCGGCGGCATCATCGGCATGGGCGAGTCACGCCAGGATCGCGCGGCGATGATCGCGGAGCTTGCGCGCATGCGGCCGCATCCGGAAAGCGTGCCGATCAATCTGCTCGTGAAGATTCCGGGCACGCCGCTGGAAAAGGCGCCCGATCCGGATCCGTTTGAGCTTGTGCGCACGATCGCGGCGGCGCGCATCACGATGCCGGCGTCGTTCGTGCGGCTGTCCGCCGGGCGGGAGCGGATGAGCGACGAGCTGCAGGCGCTGTGTTTCCTTGCCGGCGCGAACTCGATCTTCTACGGCGACAAGCTTCTGACCGCGCCGAACGCGCCCGAGGATCGGGACGCCGCGTTGTTCCGCCGCTTGGGCCTGCGCGCGGAGCGCGCGGCCACGCCATCCAGCCGCTGCATCACCGAGGCTCGGGAGGGGGCATGTTCCACGGCGTAATCACCGCGCTTGTCACGCCGTTCCGCGAGGACGGCGAGATCGACGAGGAGCGCTTTCGCGAGCACATCGAGCGGCAGATCGAGGCAGGCGTGGACGGGATCGTTCCCGCCGGCACCACCGGCGAGGCGGCCACGCTCAGCCACGCCGAGCACAAGCGGCTCATTCGCATCGCGGTGGAGCAGGCCGCAGGGCGCGTGCCAGTGATCGCGGGTGCAGGCAGCAACAACACGCGCGAGGCGATCGAGCTTGCACAGGCCGCGCGCGATGCCGGCGCGGATGCGACGCTGCTGATCGCGCCTTACTACAACAAGCCGACGCAGGAAGGGCTGTATCGGCACTACCGCGCGATCGCCGAGGCCGTGCACCTTCCGCACATTCTCTACAACGTGCCGAGCCGCACCGCGTCCGACATCCTGCCGGAGACGGTGGCGCGGCTTGCCGAGATCCCGAACATCGTCGGCATCAAGGACGCCACCGCGGACATGACGCGCATCCTGGAGATGCGCAGGCTCGTTGGCGATGCGCTTGATTTTCTCTCCGGCGACGACGCAACGGTCTGGCCGTTCATCGCCTGTGGCGGCAAGGGCGTGATCTCGGTCGTGGCGAACGTCGCGCCGCGCGCGATGAAGCGCATGGTGGGCGCGGCCCTTTCCGGCGACGGCGAGACCGCCTGCGGCTTGCAACTGCGGCTTCTGCCGCTCGTGCGCGCGCTATTCGTGCGCAGCAACCCGATGCCGGTGAAGGCGGCCTGCGCGATGCTCGGCTGGATGCGCGCCGACGTGCGCCTGCCGCTCGTGGGATTGGACGAAACGGCGGAAACGATCGTGCGCGAGGCGCTGGAGACCGCGCGCGCGCTGGAGGCCGAAAGCACCTGAGCTTGCGCGCCGCCCGCGCCGCCTTCTAATCTGAACGTCGGAGGCGCGAATGCTGGTTCGTGCGTGGCGACGGGCGGCGTTTGCGTGGTTCTTCGGCGCGGGAGTCCTTGCGGCGCTGGCGCTGGCGGCGTTCGGGGCGGCGCAGGGCGCGATGCGCGCCGTGGCGCTGGACTTGACCGCGGCGGCGTGGCTTTCGCTTGCGTTCGCGCTGGGCTGGTGGCGGCGGATGTCGCTGGTGGGCGCGGCGCGGCTTGCGGTGGCGGGGCTTGCCGTGATCTTCGCGGCGGCGGTGCCGGTCGAGATTCAAAATCGCCCGCAGTTTCTGCTTTGGGCGCCGCTCGTGCCGATCGCGTCGGTGTTCTTCTTCGGCGTGCGCGAAGGGCTGATCTGGAGCGCGGGCTTCAGCGCGTTGGTGCTGGGGACGTTCGCTTGGCATCTGCCGGCGCTGGGGCCGAAGGCGCGCGCGTGGATCAAGGCGGGGATGCTCGCGTATCCGTTCATCGTCGCGATGGGATTCGGGTTTGCGTGGGTCGCGGATCGCTACGAGCGCGGATTGCGGCGCGCAGCCAAGCGGCTGATAAGGCATGTGCGTGCGGAGGAAACCGCCGAGCGCATGGAGACGATGCGGCGCGTGGCGGGCGGCGTCGCGCACGAGATCAACAATGCGCTTGCGGTCGTAATAGGTGAGCTGGAGATCCTCAAGCAGTCCTGCCACGGCTGTGCGAACGCTTCCGCAGTGGAGGCCCAGGCGATGCTGGATGCCGCCGCCGAGCGCATGGCGCGCATGGCGAGGCTTCTGGAAATGTATTTGGGCGTGAAACGATTGCGGCCAGGGCCGGTGGCGCTAGAGCGGGTGGTGCAGGAGGCGTTGATGGGGCGGCGCGCGCGCGGCGTGGTCGTGGCCGGCGCGGCGCATCTCGAAGCGGATGCGCGGATGATGCAGGTGCTCGTGGAAGAGCTTTTGGACAACGCGCTGCGCGCCTCGCCGCGGGTGCGCGTGGCGCTGGGCCGGCGCAAGGGCTGGGCGTTCATCCGCATCGCCGACCGCGGCGCGGGCGTGCCCGAGGCGATCCAGCCGAAGATGTTCGAGCCTTTCGTGAGCGGCGATGCCTCGCGCGTAGGTCTGGGGCTGGCGGCGGCGCGCACGATCGCGCGCCGCCACGGCGGGCGCATCGAGGTGCGCACCGGCCCGAGCTTCGGCACCGAGATCACGGTGTGGCTGCCGGCAAGGCCGCCGGAGGAGGATTGAGGATTTTTACGCGTTGTCGCTCGTAAGGCTGGGCGTATAGCTTGGCTTTGCAGGCGACAAAAAGCCTGCGGGCGCAGGGCTCGGAGGTCGGATGTTCGTTTTCAAGCGCCGCGTGTTCTTGTGGGCGACGGGTTTTGGTGCCGTGGCGGGTGTGGCGACCGCATGGGTGGACGCGCATGGCGGCGTGCGCGCATCCGTTCCGTGGGATGTCGGCATCGCACTGTGGATGGGGCTTTTGTGGGCGTTGGGGTTTTGGCGGTCGCGCTGGCTGGACGTCTGGGCGCGCGGGGCGGTGCTGGGTGTGGTGGTGCTCGTGAGCGGCACGGGTTGGCACGAAGTGCGCGAGCATCCCGAGTTTCTGTTTTGGCT
>CAZTLD010000039.1:0-9608 GCA_964614395.1 uncultured Zetaproteobacteria bacterium | reverse complement strand
GCCGCACATCGGGATGCGCCGCATACGGGATGGCTTCCGTGGCCTCCTTCGTCGGCACGCGCAGCGGCATCCGGCGCAGATCCAACCGCACCCGCGCGGTGGGCTCTTCGCCGCGCTCCAAAATCGGCTGATACCAGCGCCAGCGCTCGGTGAAAAAGTTCGGCGTGATCATGGGGCTCTCCCCTGCTATCGTTCGTTTCGTGAGCGATTATATAAAGAAAATCGCGCTTGTGCTTGTCGCATGTGCATTTTCGGCCCAGGCCAAGGCTGAGCCGATCGTGGCCACCTGGCCCCCGGCGGCGCAACTCGTGCGGCTGGTGGCCCCCGAGCTGCAGCCCATCTGCCTCGTTGCAGGGGGCGATCCGCACACCACCGCGCCCACACCGAAGGCTTTGGCGCGGGCGCGCGGCGCGCGCCTCGTCGTGCGCCTTGGCGTGCTCGACGAGCGCTGGGCGCTTCCCGAAGCGCCCACCGTCGTGCTCTTTCCCCAGCATGTGCACGGCTGGCTTGATCCCGCAGCCGTCAAAAAGGCCATCCAAAGGCTGCGCGCAGCCCTGCCTGAGGCCTCCGATCCCGAGGGCGCGATCCGCGAGGTGCTCGCCGCATGGCAAAAGCGGCTCGCTCAGCTCGGGATCGAAGCCGCGGTGCTGGAACACAGCGCCTGGGCGCCGTGGCTTGAGGCCGCAGGCATCCATGTGATTGCGGTTTTGGACGAGGAGGGAACGGGCGCGCACACACCGAAAACGCTGGAAGCGGCGCGCCGGGCGCTGGGGCGCTACCGGAATGTGCTGTTCGTCGCCGAGCCCGGCCGCGCGCATGCGGCGCTCGATTGGCTGGCTGGAAAGGCGCGCGGGCGCGCATGGCGCGTGGCGCTCGATCCGATCGGCCGCTGCGACGAGAGCTGGCGCGCGCATCTGCTGCGGGAGCTTGCCCGCATCGGGCGATGACGCCGGTGCTGGCAGCGGAGCAGATCAGCGTCGCGCTTGGCGGGCGCGCGGTGTTGGAAGGGGTGTCGCTTACCGTGGAGCCCGGCATGTTCGTCGGCATCGTCGGCCCCAACGGCGGCGGCAAGAGCACCCTTTTGCGCGCGCTTTTGGGTCTGGTGCCGATCGAGCAAGGCGAAGTGCGCCTGTTCGGCGAGCGGCTCACTCCCCGCAACGCCGCGCGCCTGCGCCGACGCGTGGGCTTCCTGCCGCAACTGCGCGGGCACGGGGTCGAGGTGCCGCTTGGCGTGCGCGAGTATGTCGCGTTTTCGCTACGCCGGGGCTGGGGGCCGCCCTGCGGGCTGGGCAAGCGCGTGCAGGCGCAAGTGCTAGAGGCGCTTGAGGCGGTGGGGATGGCCGGATTGCTCACCCGCGACGTGCGCCGGCTTTCCGGAGGGCAGTGGCAGCGGGTGCGCATTGCCCGGGCGCTTGCTGGCTGGCCGCGGCTGGTGCTGCTGGACGAGCCTTCCGCCGCGCTGGACGCCGAGGGCAAGGCACGGCTGTTTGAGGCGCTGCGCCGCTACTGCGATGAAGGCGGCGCGGTGCTGATGGTGGAGCACGACATCGCGGCGATCAGCCCGTTCGTCGATGCGATCGCGTGTCTGAACCGCCGCATCCATCAGCATGTGCGGCGCGGCGAGCGCATCTCCGAGGACACTTGGCGCGCGCTCTACGGCGCAATGCAGCCGATCGCGCACGATCACCGCTGCTTGGGGTGTGGTTCGTGAGCATGCCGGCGATTCTCGCCGATGCGCTGCCCGCGCTCGTGCTCGTGGCGCTGGCCGCCTCCGTAGCCTCGGTCGTGATCCACGCGCATCGGCTGGCCTTTCTCACGGTGGGCGTAGCGCACGCCTCGCTTGCCGGCGCGGGGCTTGCGGCGCTTCTTGGCGTTTCGCTGCTGGGCGGGGCGTTCGTCGTGGCGATCGCGCTTGCGCTTGCCTTTGCCGCGCTCGGGCGCGGGACCACCCCCGATGCGACAAGCGGCATACTGTTTGCGGTGGGCATGGCGGCCGGCGTGGTGATGCTGCACCTTGCGCACACGCAAAGCGCGTTCTTCGGGCTCTTATTCGGCGACATTCTCGCTGTCGCCCCCGGCGAGCGGCTGGCGCTGCAACTCGGAGCGATCGCGATGCTCGGGCTCTTTGCGGCATTTGGCCGGCTGTGGTGGGCGATGGCGGCCGATCCCGTCGCCGCCGAGGGCGAAGGGATGCCGGTAGGCGCGGGGAAAGCGCTCGCCTACGCCTACGCCGCCGCGGCGGCGATGCTGTGCGTGAAGGCGGCGGGGATCGCGCTGGGGATCGGGCTTTTGACGCTGCCGGCGGCGATCGCGTGGCCGTGGGCGCGCGGGCTGTGTTCGGCGGCGGCGATCGCAAGCCTCAGCGGCACGATCGGGGCCGTGCTTGGGCTGTTCGCGTCGTGGTGGTGGGACTGGCCCACCGGCCCTGCGATCGTGCTGGCGCTGTTTGCGCTGTTTTTGCTTTCGCGCGCAGCCGCCCGCGCCGCCTAATCCTCCTCGAACACGCCGAAGCGGCGCAGCCTCTCGCCCCGCTCGGCAAGCAGCGTCTCAATATCCTTCGCGACAAGCTCATCAAGCGCCTGTTCCAGCACGTCCGCAAGCAGCGCCGCGGCCTGATCGTAGTCCCGATGCGCGCCTTCGCGCGGCTCGGGAATGACCCCGTCGATCACGCCCAGCGCCTTGAGATCCTCGGCGGTGGGCTTGAGGGCGTCCGCCGCCTCGTTCGCATAGGCGCGATCCCGCCACAGGATCGCCGCGCAGCCCTCGGGCGAGATCACCGAATAGGTGGCATATTGCTGCATGTAGATGCGATCGCCGACGCCAATCGCCAACGCCCCGCCCGAGCCGCCCTCACCGATCACGGTGCACACGATCGGCGTGCGCAGCCCTGAGAGCACCTCCAGGTTGCCGGCGATCGCCTCGCTTTGCCCGTGCTCTTCGGCGTCGATGCCGGGCCACGCGCCTGGGGTGTCGATGAAGGTGAGCACCGGAAGCCGGAAGCGTTCGGCCAGCCGAAAGAGCCTTCGCGCCTTGCGGTAGCCCTCCGGCCGCGGCATGCCGAAGTTGCGCTTGAGCTTCTCCTTCGTATCTCGGCCCTTCTGCTGCCCGACGACGACGACCGACCGCCCCCGGAAGCGGGCCAATCCTCCAACGATCGCGGGATCGTCCGCGCCCATCCGATCGCCGTGCAGCTCGTGGAACTCTTCGAAGATCCGCTCGGCATAGTCGAGGAAATACGGACGATCCGGGTGGCGCGAAAGCTGGCAGATCTGAAGCCGCGAAAGGTTGCCGTAGATCTCGTCAATGCGCCGATCGAGCTTTTCGCGAAGCTTTTTGATTTCGTCCGCGACTTCGGCGCCCGCCTCTTCACCCACCTGCGCAAGCTCCTCCAGCTTCGTGCGCAGCTCTGCGATCGGCCGTTCGAAGTCCAGATAGGTGCTCATCCAACCCCCTTCATCCGGCCAAGCTCACCTGCACCCGCTCGGTGCCGAGGCGCTCGGCCACCCAGTCCAGCAGCGCTTCATCGACAAGAAAGCCGTCCTTCGAGCACATTTCCACTTCGGCCCTCGCCGCCCGCAGCCGCAAGCGGATCTTCGCTCGCCCCTTGCCGCGGCGCTCGGCGAGCAACTGCCGGGCGGTCTCGTCCCAGCATGCGGCCTCAGACGCGATCACCACCTCCTGCGTGCGCGTGCGCAGCATCTCATCCCAGCTTAGCACCTCTTCCACGATCAACTGCATCTCGCCGCGGCTGCGGTCAGGGCGCGCCTCCACCCACAACGGTGCATCGGGCTTGACCTTGTCCGCCACCCGCTCCCAGACGCTCGGGAAGCACACAAGCTCCCGCTGCGCCTCGCCGTCTTCGGCCACGAGAAACGCCATCCGCCCGCTCTTCGCGCCGCGCACGCGCACATCACGCACCCATACCGGCAACCACACCAAATCGCCGTCTCCCACATCGCCAAGCTCGGCAAAACGGCGCTTCGGCACCGAGGCGATCGGAGCAAGCTTGCGCACGAGCGGATGCTCGGCAAGGTAAAAGCCCAGCGCCTCCGCCTCAGCAGCCAAGCGCGTGTGCGCATCCCACGGCGGCGCATCCCAGCGGAGGCTCTCGCCGCCATCGCCTACCTCGGCAAACAGCGCCCCCTGCGCCATTCCTCGCATTTGCCGCCGGCGCGCGGCGATGGCCCGCGCCTGTTCCAGCGCCGCCAAGCCTGCGGCGCGGTGGGGCACGAGCGCGTCCATCGCGCCCGCCTTGATCAGCGCCTCAACCACGCGCCGGTTCGCGGCCTCGTCCGGCACGCGGGCAAGGAAGTCCACCAAATCCTCGAACGGGCCGCCCTCGCTGCGCGCCTTCTCGATGGCGCGCGCCGCCGCTTCTCCCACGCCCTTGATCGCAGCCAGCGCGTAGCGGATCGCCCCCTCTTCCGGCGCGAAATCCCAGCGGGAGCGGTTGACATCGGGCGGGCGCACCTCAATCCCCATCGCGCGGCATTCGCGCACGAGCTGGGCGAGCTTGTCGGTGGAGTGCATCTCGCAGCTCATCGTCGCGGCCATGAACGCAAGCGGATAGTGCGCCTTCAAATACGCGGTCTGGTAGGAGACGAGCGCATACGCGGCTGAGTGCGACTTGTTGAAGCCGTACTCGGCGAACTTCTCCATCAAGTCAAAGATTTCCTCGGCCTTGGCGCGCTCGAGCCCCCGCTTTTCCGCGCCATCCACGAACACCGCCCGCTGGCGCGCCATCTCCTCCGGGATCTTCTTCCCCATCGCGCGGCGCAGCAGATCCGCCTGCCCCAGCGTGTAGCCGGCCAGCACCTGCGCGATCTGCATCACCTGCTCCTGGTACACGATCACGCCATAAGTCTCTTCCAGGATCGGCCTAAGCTTCGGGTGCGGGTAGTGCACCGGCTCCTCGCCGTGCTTGCGGCGGATGTAGGCGTCCACCATGCCCGACTGCAAAGGACCCGGCCGGTAAAGCGCAACCACCGCGATCAAGTCCTCGAAGCAATCCGGCGCAAGGCGCATCAAGAGGTTGCGCATCCCGGCCGACTCCACCTGAAACACGCCGTAAGTGCGCCCCTCGCGGTAGAGCTTGAAGGTTTCGGGATCATCAAGCGGAATGCGCTCAATCGAAAACTCAGGATCGAAATGCTCGCGCACGATCCGTTCGGCGCGGTCGATCACCGTAAGCGTCTTGAGTCCCAAGAAGTCGAACTTCACCAGCCCCACTTTCTCGGCGTGCTTCATGTCCCACTGCACGACGACCTCGTCCTCGCCGGGCGCGCGATAGAGAGGCGCCGTTTCCATCAGCGGCTTCTGCGCGATGATCACGCCGGCGGCATGCTTGCTGGCGTTGCGTTTGTGCCCCTCCAAGCGCAGCGCGATCTCGATCAGCCGCTTCACCTCCGGGTCCTTTTCCATCAGCTCCACAAGCTGGGGCTCCTCGGCAAGCGCCCGCTCCAGCGTCATCGAAAGCGAGTTCGGCACCAGCCGCGCGATCCGATCCACCTTGGTAAGCGGCACCCCCAGCGCACGGCCCACATCGCGGATCACCGCGCGCGCCTTCATTGCGCCGAACGTGATGATCTGCGCCACCCGCTCGCGCCCGTAGCGGGCGGTCACATAGTCGATCACCTCATCGCGGCGATGCATGCAAAAGTCGATGTCAAAATCCGGCATCGAGACGCGCTCCGGGTTCAAGAAGCGCTCGAACAGAAGCCCGTAGCGGATCGGATCCAGATTCGTGATGCCAAGGCAGTAGGCCACCAGCGACCCCGCGCCGGAGCCGCGGCCGGGGCCTACCGGGATCTTTTGCGCCTTCGCCCAGCGGATGAAGTCGGCGACGATCAGGAAATAGCCGACATACCCCATGCGCGCGATCGTGGCCAGTTCAAAGTCCAGCCTCTGTTCGTAGTCGGCGCGCTTGGCCTTGGGATTGCGGGCCGTGATCTCCGGCCAGCGCGCGTCCAGCCCCTCGTAGGCCAGCCGGCGGAGGTAGTCCTCCTGCGTGAGCCCCTCGGGCGGCTCCACCTCCGGCAGCTGATACTGGCCGAACGGCAAATCCACATTGCACATGCGCGCGATGGCCACGGTGTTCGCCACCGCCTCCGGCAAATCGCCGAACAAATCTTCGGCCATGATCTCCGGCGCGCGCAGGAAGCACTCTTCGGTGACGTTCACCGTTTCCTCATCGGAGCGGCCGGCCGGCTGGATGCGCAGCATCGTGCGGTAAATCTCGTAGTCGGACGGATGCAGCATGTGCACATCGTTCGTCGCCACGAGCGGGATATCGTGTCTGCGCGCAAGCTCGACCATCCGCTCGTTGAGCTCCTCCTGGCCTTCGACGCCGGTGCGCTGCACCGCGATGAAAAAGCGGCTGCCGAACACTTCCCGATACCAGCGGGCGCGCGCTTCCGCTTCCGAGGTGCGGCCTGCGCGGATCAGTTGCTCGATTTCGCCGTGCCAACCGCTTGTGATCGCGACGAGACCTTCGGCGTGCGCCGCAAGCTGCGCATGGTCAATGCGCGGGCGCCAGTAAAAGCCCTCGAGATATCCGAGGCTGGACAGCCGAATCAGGTTCTTCCAGCCGCGCATGTTGCGCGCCAAAAGCACCACCCGCGGATACACCGGCGCGCGGGAGCCTGAGGGGTCTTTTGCGGTATGATCGGCGCAGAGATAGGCCTCCATGC
Source organism: uncultured Zetaproteobacteria bacterium (assembly GCA_964614395.1). Classification (GTDB taxonomy): domain Bacteria; phylum Pseudomonadota; class Zetaproteobacteria; order Mariprofundales; family S012-25; genus CAZTLD01. The sequence continues at coordinate 2,919 of CAZTLD010000039.1, read as the reverse complement.
CCAAAATCGGCTTGATCCCTGCTCTCATCGCCTCGGTGTAAAACTCGATCGCGCCGAACAAGTTGCCGAAATCGGTGAGCGCAAGCGCCGGCAGCCTCAGCCTTGCCGCCTGCGCAACCAGTTCGCGCACGGTGGGAAGCGCCGAAAGCAGCGAATATTCCGAGTGGACCTGCAGGTGGACGAACGAAACGGGCATCGTGGAGGAACGCTACCCGATCGGCTTTTTGAGTTCGATATAGCGATCCGCTTCCCAGATGTTCGCGCCCGTCGGGTGCAGCGCCTCCCCCGCGCGAATCTGGCGCGAGAAGCGCAAAATCGCTTTCACAAGCCACGGACGCTTTTCCACGAACGGCGTAAAGCGCGCTTGCGCCAGCCGCAAAAGCTTGCACGGGGTGCTCGCCATCACGTGATACTTCGGGCGAAACCCCTGCAAAAGACCGCCAAGATGCACGATGTCGCCCGCGTGCGCGCCGCCTAGAAGCGTCTCGCGCCCGCGCGCATCGCGCCCGAGCAACAACAGCGTCCCCCGCTGCACGAAGTAGGCATACGGATGCTCCTCGCCCTCGGAGAACAGGATCTGCCCAGGCCGCGCCTCCACACGCTCAAACAGCGCCACAAGCTTCTTCCGGTCCACTTCGTTCATCCGCTTGAACACCTCGTGACGGGACAGCACCGGCACGAGAATGCGCACACGGTAGAAGCGATCGAGCCAAGCGGCAAAGGCCGGTTCCTTCTGTTCGCGCGCGGCCACCCGCTCGTAGGGGAGCTCCAAAAGCCGCACCGCGGTGCTTGCGGCCAATGTGGCCGCGCGGCGAAGGCCGGTGAAATACCCGAGCTCGCCGAGCAGACAGGGGCGGTCGGGCCGGCCGACGACCGTCTGCACCGGCAGCCCCGGCACGATCACGTCCACCTCGCCGTGCGTAAGCAGCCACATGTGCCGGGCGACATCGCCGTAGCGGCACAGAAGCGCCCCCCGCTCCAGCCGGCGCTCGTAGGCGTCGGCGAACAGCGCCTTGATCAGATCCGCCGCGTCCTCATCGCGCAACGGATCGATCGTGCGCTCCTCGGTGCGCGTTTCGCTTTCCATCGCCACCGTCTTCAGCCGGCCGACCGCGGCATCCAGCGTTTCGATCTCTTCGAGTTCCACCCCTTGCGCCTGAAGCTCGGCAATCATCTTCCGATATGCGGCCAACGCCTCGGTGTAGTTGCCGCTTCGCTCGGTGGCATAGGCATACATCGCGATGATTTCCGGATCGCGGCGCCATGTGGGATGCTGCCAAAGCTCAGCAAGCAGCTTGCGCGCGCGGGGAAAGTTGCCCGCTTCGATCGCCTTTTTTGCTTCCTCGTAAAGCGCATGCACGTCCTGCAACGAACAAACTCCTACCTTTCCTCCGCCTCAGCATCCATGATAGCACTTTTTTCGCGCGCCAGCGGATGATGGCGATCCACGAGCCTTTTGAGCCTTGCCCGCGCCACATGCGTGTAGATCTCGGTGGTGGAGATTTGCGCATGCCCCAGCATCTGCTGCACCGCCCTGAGATCCGCGCCGTGCGCGAGCAGATGCGTGGCGAACGCATGCCGAAGCACATGCGGCGAAGGCGGCGGATGGATCCCCGCCTCCTTCGCATAGCGCTTGACGATCTGCCAGATGCGCGCGCGGGTGAGCCTTCGCCCGCCCCGGCCGGGAAAAAGATAAGGGCCATCCTTCGGCCGCTTCGCAAGCCACTTCTCAAGCCAGGCTGCGGCCTCCTCGCCGAGCGGCACGAGCCTCTCTTTGTCTCCCTTGCCGGCGCGCACCCGCACCCAACCGGCGGCCAGATCGAGATCGCCCACCTCAAGCGCCGCAAGCTCCGAGGCGCGAAGCCCGGTCGCGTAAAGAAGCTCCAAAAGCGCCTTGTCGCGCAGCCCCGTAGGCGTGGATACCGTAGGTGCGGCCAGCAGGCGCTCCACCTGCGCTTCCGTGATCACCTTCGGAAGCGGGCGCGCGCGGGCAAGCTTCGGCAACCCTTTGAGCGGATCATCAGCCCGCACGCCTTCTTCGCGCAGCATCCGATACCATTGCGCAAGCGCCGCACGCCTTCGGCGCAGCGTGCGCAGCGCAAGCCCCATCCTGCCCAGGCTTGCAAAGTAGGCGCGCAGATCGTCCTCGGAGGCGGAAAACAGATCCTTGCCGCGCGCTTCAAGCCACTGTTGCGCGTCCATCAGATCGCTGCGGTAGGCCGCAAGCGTCCGGCGCGACCAGTTCTTCAAAAGCGCCCGCCGCGCAAGCATCCCCTCGATGCGCGCGATCAGATCCACGCGCGCACCACCCCGCACCACGCCTCGGCCAGGTTGCGAAGGTCGTAGCCGCCGCCTCCCAACGCGAGCAGTCGGCCTTCGGCGTAGCGATCGGCCCAGATCCTCACGCGGCGCGCGACCTCGGCGTGCACCGCGGGGGTGAGCCTTAGGTGCGTCAGCGGATCGCCAGCGATGCTATCGGCACCGCATTGCAGGATGAAAAAGCGTGGCTTCGCGCGAGCGATCAGTGCCTCCGCCTCCGGCCAAAAACGCCAGAAGTCCTCGTCCGTCGCCCCCGGCTCCAACACGAAGTTCCGCTTCGTGCCGCGCGCCGCCCCCCGGCCTTGCTCCTCGGCGAACCCCGTGCCCGGAAAGAGAAACCGCCCGTCTTCGTGCCAATCCGCGATCCACACTTCAGGATCGTCCTCAAAGGCGTAGAACACGCCGTCGCCGTGGTGCGCGTCGATATCAAGATACGCGATCGGCGCGACTCCTTGCGCCTTCAGCGTTTCAATCGCCACTCCGATGTCGTTGAACACGCAAAAGCCCGAGGCCCCATCGCGTCGGGCATGATGAAGCCCCGCGATCGGCACGAACGCCCGCCGCCAGCGCCCCTCCAGCAGCCCCAAGATCGCCTCGAGC
>CAZTLD010000038.1:0-9668 GCA_964614395.1 uncultured Zetaproteobacteria bacterium | reverse complement strand
GACCTGCCCGCCGGCAAGCTGCGCGTCAAAAAGGGCGGGGGGCACGGCGGGCACAACGGGCTGAAATCCATCATCCAGCACTTGGGCAATGCGGGATTCGTGCGCATCAAGTTCGGCATCGGGCGGCCGCCTTCCGGCCTTGATCCCACCGCCTGGGTGTTGGGAAGGGCCACGCCCGAGGAGCTTGCCCGAGAAGCGCGGATGTTCGCCGCGGTGATCGCGGGGCTCGATCTTTTGCTGGCCGGGGATTTGGATCGCGCCCGCAATCAGATGCACCTCAAGTTGCAGGAGCAGGGTTGATGGCGTTGGGGATTGGCATCGTAGGTTTGCCGAATGTTGGCAAGTCCACGCTTTTCAATGCGCTCACCGGCGGCGGGGCGGAGGCGGCGAACTATCCGTTTTGCACGATCGATCCGAATGTCGGGATCGTGCCGGTGCCGGATCCGCGGCTTGAGAAGCTTGCCGAGATCGTGAAGCCCGAGGCGGTGGTGCCGGCGACGGTCCAGTTCGTCGACATTGCGGGGCTTGTGGCCGGCGCGTCCAAAGGCGAGGGGCTGGGCAACCAGTTTCTCGCGCACATCCGCGAGTGCGCGGCGGTGGCGCATGTGGTGCGCTGCTTTGAGGATGCGAACATCACGCATGTGGCGGGAAGCGTGGATCCGCTGCGCGATCTTGAGATCATCGAAACCGAGCTTTTGCTCAAGGACCTGGAAACGATCGAGCGGGCGATTGCGCGCGTGGAAAAGAAGGCAAAATCCGGCGAAGCCGAGGCGAAGAAGCAGCTTGCCGCGTTTGAAGAAGCGCGAAAAGCGCTGGAAGCGGGAACGCCGATTCGCACGCTACGCATGGGCGAGGAAACCCGTGCACGACTTTGCGCCCTGCACCTGCTGACGATGAAGCCGGTCATGTATATCGCCAATGTGGACGAGGCCTCGCTTGCGGATCCCGAGGCCAACCCGTTCGTGGGGGCGTTGCGCGCGCGCGCTGCGAAAGAGGGCGCGCCGGTGGTCGTGGTTTCGGCGCAGATCGAAGCGGAACTTGCCGAGATGCCGCAAGAAGAGCGCGACGGGTTTTTGAAGGAACTGGGGCTGGCCGAGCCGGGGCTACACCGCGTGATTCGGGCGGCGTTCGCGTTGCTGGGGCAGATTACGTTCTTCACCGCCGGCCCCAAAGAGGTGCATGCATGGAACATCCGCCGCGGCACGAAGGCGCCGCAGGCCGCAGGCACCATCCACTCCGATTTCGAGCGCGGCTTCATCCGCGCGGAAGTGATCGCCTATGAGGATTTCGTGCGCTACGGCGGCGAGCAGGGCGCGCGCGAGGCGGGCAAGGTGCGCCTGGAAGGCAAGGACTATGTGGTGCAAGACGGCGATGTGATGCACTTCCGGTTCAATGTGTGATGCTTCCCCAAAAACTTACCGATCGCGCATTCTGGCGTTCGGAAAGCGCCGCCGCGGGCGCGATGCTGATCGCAGCCGCCGCTGGCCTTGCGGCCGCGAACAGTCCACTCGCGTCCGCCTACACCGATCTCGTCGTCTTCAAGCTTGCTGGGCAGACGCTGCTTGCCTGGATCAACGAAGGCCTGATGGTCTGGTTTTTCTTGCTCGTGGGGTTGGAGATCCGGCGCGAGATCGCCGCGCGCGGGCTTGCGACGATGCGCGCGCCGCTTGTGGCGGCGGCAGGCGGCATGCTCGTGCCGGCATTGATGTATCTGGCTGCGGTGGGCGGGGATGCGCGCTGGGCGCGCGGCTGGGCGATTCCGGCCGCGACCGACATCGCCTTTGCGCTGGCCGCACTCCGCGCGGTGGGCGCTTCCGCCGAGGCCAAGCGCCTGCTCGTTTCGCTTGCGATCTTCGACGACATGGGCGCGGTGCTGGTGATCGCGTTGTTCTACGCGAAGAAGCTGATCCTCTGGCGGCTTGTCGCTGCGGCCGCATGCTTGGGCGCGATCGGGTGGCTCGCCCGCCGCGGGGCAAGGCAAAGCTGGATATATGCGCTTTTCGGCGCGCTTGCGTGGGCGGCGATGCTGCACTCAGGGGTGCATGCGACGACGATCGGCGTGCTGATCGCGTTTCTCATTCCCAGAGCGGTGGCGGAGCGCTGGGAGCGGGCGCTGCTCGGCTGGGTGAACTGGGCGGTGTTGCCGGTGTTTGCGCTTGCGAACGCTGGTGTGCCGTTCGTGCATCTGGGATCGGAGGCTTGGCTCCACCCGGTGCCGGTGGCGGTGATGCTGGGGCTTGTGGCCGGCAAGCCGTTGGGGGTGCTCGCAGGGCTTTGGGTCGTGCGAAGGCTCGGCTGGCTGCGCGCGGAAGATGCGCCGCGCAAGGGCGAGGCGCTGGGCTTGGGCTGGGTGTGCGGCGTGGGGTTTACGATGAGCCTGTTCATCGGCGAACTCGCCTTCGAGGATGCGCTCTCCGAAGATCTCGTGTTCGACGAGCGCTTGGGGATCCTGGGCGGTTCGCTTATGAGCGCGATCGCGGGGATGGCGTGGATGAAGCTTGCGGCGAAGGGAGGGGTACGTGTTTGACGGACTCGTGCGGGGCGTGGATGCGCCGCACCGCGTGCGCGTGATCGGCGCGCCGTTCGACGGCGCGGCCTCGTTCCGACCGGGCCAGCGCTTTGCACCGCCGGCGATCCGCGAGGCGAGCGACCAGATCGAAACCTACTCGCCGGTGCTGGATCGGGATCTGGCCGATGTCGCGGTGGCCGACGCCGGCGATTTGGCGCTGCCGATCGGGGATGTGGAGGCGGCGTTTATGATGATCGAGGAGGCGGTTGCGCAAGCGTTGGCGGAAGGCGTGGTGCCGGCGATGCTCGGCGGGGATCACGCAGCCAGCATCCCTGCGATCCGCGCAGCGGCGCGCCATCATGCGCGGCTCAAGGTCGTGCAACTCGATGCGCACGCCGATCTGCGCGAAAGCTGGATGGGCAGCGCGCTTTCGCACGCCTGCGTGATGCGGCGCGCGGTGGAGGCGCTGGGGGAAGCGCGCATCCGGCAGCTCGGCATCCGCTCCGGCACGCGCGAGGAATACGCATGGATGCGCCATCACGGCACGCGGCTTGGCTTCGATCGCGAGGCGCTGGCGGCGCTGCGGGCGTGGATCGGCGATGATCCGGTGTATCTGACCGTGGATCTCGATGTCTTCGATCCCGCCTATCTTCCCGGCACCGGCACGCCCGAGCCGGGCGGGATCGACTGGTGGGCGTTTCAGCGCTTCGTGCAGGCGATGGAGGGCGTGCGTATCGTGGCCTTCGATGTGATGGAGCTTGCGCCGATGCTGGATCCCACTGGGCGTTCGTCGGTGTGGGCGGCCAAGGTGTTGCGCGAGCTATTGTTGCTGTTCGCCGCATGATTGGGGTGGCGCTCGTCCACTGGCCGGTGAAAAGCCGCACCGGCGAGGTGATCACGACCGCGATCACCTCGATCGATGTGCACGATCTTGCCCGCACGGCCGCGTTCTTCGATATGGCGCCGGTGTATCTCGTGCATCCGGCGAAGGGGATGCATGCGCTGGTGCGCGACATGCTCCGCTATTGGCTGGAAGGCGAGGGCGCGCGCCGCAATCCGCAGCGCGGCGAGGCGCTCAAGCAGATTCGGCTCGTGCATCGGCTGGAGGATGCGCTGCGCGATCGTCCGTGGCGACTGCTTTACACGAGCGCCAGGCCCCCGGTGGCCCAAACGATTCCGCCGGAAGCGATAGCGCCTGGCGACGGCGATTGGCTCGTCGTGTTCGGCACCGGCTGGGGGCTTGCGCACGAGCTGTTGCCTAAGCCTTACGGATGGTTGTCGCCGATCGAAGGGATCGGTAGGGTGCGCGCGCTTTCCGTGCGGGCGGCGGCGGCGATCCTGCTTGGCCGCATCGCAGCCAATGTTTCGCGAAAGGGGTGAGGTGATGCGTCCGCTGGATGATGTGACGAAGGATCAGATCCGCAGCGACATTCCCGACTTTCGTCCGGGCGATACGGTGCGCGTGCATCTGCGCGTCGTGGACTGGCGGGAGACGAGAAAGGGCCTGGAAAAGCGCGAGCGTATTCAGGTCTATGAAGGCGTCGTGATCGCGCGGCACAACAACGGGATCTCCAGCACCTTCACCGTGCGCAAGATCTCGGACGGCGTGGGTGTGGAGCGCATCTTTCCGCTGCACTCGCCGATGATCGAAAAGATCGAGGTAGTGCGCCGCGGCGTGGTGCGCCGCGCAAAGCTCTACTACCTGCGCGAGCGCCAGGGGAAGGCTGCGCGCATCAAGGAAAGAATCGGCTGATATCCTTCATGTTGGGGAGGCGAGGTGGATCGCCGCAGTTTCTTTACTGAGGGCGTAGCGAAAGACGAGGCGGTGTATGCGGCGATCAAGGGGGAGCTTGCGCGCGAGCGCACGACCTTGGAGTTGATCGCAAGCGAGAACATCGTCTCCCGCGCGGTGCTGGAAGCGCAAGGCTCGGTGCTCACGAACAAGTATGCCGAGGGCTATCCGGGGCGGCGCTACTACGGCGGCTGCACCTGGGTGGACGAGGCCGAGCGCATCGCGCAGGAGCGCGCCTGCAAGCTTTTCAGGGTCAAGCACGCCAATGTCCAGCCCCATTCGGGCTCGCAGGCGAACATGGCCGTGTACATGGCGCTGCTTGAGCCCGGCGATGTGATCATGGGGATGGATCTCGCGCACGGGGGGCATCTGACGCACGGAAGCCCCGTGAACTTCTCCGGCAGGCTTTATCGCGTCGTCGCCTACGGCGTGCGCAAGGAGGACGAGCGCATCGACTACGACGAGGTCGCGCGCTTGGCCGACGAGCACCGGCCGAAGCTGATCATGGCGGGCGCTTCCGCCTACGAGCGCGTGATCGACTGGGCGCGGCTGCGCGCGATCGCCGATGCGGTCGGCGCATGGCTGGTTGCGGACATCGCGCACTATGCGGGGCTGATCGCCGCGGGCGTCTATCCAAGCCCGGTGGGGCATGCGCATGTGATCACGACCACGACGCACAAGACGTTGCGCGGCCCGCGCGGCGGCATGATCCTCACCGACGACGACGATCCCCCAAAGAAGGTCAACAGCCGCCTCTTCCCCGGCATTCAGGGCGGGCCGCTGATGCATGTGATCGCGGCCAAGGCCGTCGCGCTGGGGGAAGCCATGACCGACTTCTTCCGCGCCGATATGGCGCAAACGATCCGGAACGCGCAGGCGATGGCTGAGGCGTTGGCGGAAGGGGGGCTTCGCATCGTCACCGGCGGCACCGATTGCCACATGTTCCGCGTGGATCTGCGGGGGCTGGGCATCACCGGCAAGCAGGCGGAAGAGGCGCTGGAGGAGGCCGGGATCACGGTGAACAAGAACACGATCCCGTTCGATCCGCAAAAGCCGTTCATCACGAGCGGCATTCGCATCGGGACGGCCGCGATCACGACGCGCGGCATGCGCGAGGATGAAGCGCGCGAGATCGCAGGCTGGATCCTTGAAGTGCTCACGCACATCGACGACGCCGAGCGGCGGGCCAAGGTGCGCCGTGAGGTGGAGGCGCTCACCGCGCGCTTTCCGATCTACGAGGGGCTGGATCAGCGCTAGATGCGCTGCCCGAGCTGCGGCGCCGACGACACCCGCGTGATCGATTCGCGGACGGTCGAAGACGGCGCGGCGATTCGGCGCCGGCGGCGCTGCGAGGCTTGCGGGCGGCGCTTCTCCACCGTTGAGCGCGTGGAGCAAAGGTGGCCGATGGTGATCAAGAAGGACGGCGCGCGGGAGGCGTTTTCGGTCGAAAAGATCGAGCGTGGCATGGCGATCGCGCTGCAAAAGCGGCCTGTGGCCGCCGAGGCGCGGGAGGCTGCGGTGCGCCATGTGCTGGCGCGCATTGAAAAGCTGGACGTGCGCGAGATTCCGTCCAAGACGATTGGTGCGTTTGTGATGGAGGAGCTCAAAAAGCTCGATCCGGTGGCCTATGTGCGCTTTGCGTCGGTGTATCGCGAGTTCAAGGATGTGGGCGAGTTCATCGACGCGGCTAGGGCCGCGCAGACGAAGGAGGAGCGGTGAAGAAGATCGCGGTGTTGCCCGGGGATGGCATCGGCCCCGAGATCGTGGCCGAGGCGGTGCGGGTGCTGGAAGCGGTGGATCGGATCTATGGGCTTGGGATCGAGATCGAATACGGGCGGATCGGGGGAGAGGCCACCGACGCCGACGGCGAGCCTTACCCGGAAGCCACGCGCAAGCTTGCGCGCGCGGCCGATGCGGTGCTTTTGGGCGCGGTGGGCGGCCCGAAGTGGGAAACGCTTCCGAAGCCGAAGCGCCCTGAGGCCGGGCTTTTGGCGATCCGCAAGGATCTCGAGCTTTTTGCGAACCTGCGTCCGGCGAAGGTGTTCGACGCGTTGGTGGATGCCTCCACGCTCAAGCGCGAGGTGGTGCAGGGCGTGGACATTCTCGTCGTGCGGGAGCTTGTCTCCGGGATCTACTTCGGCGAGCCGCGCGGGATCGAGCGGCTGCCGGACGGCCAGCGGCGGGGGATCAACACGCTCAGCTACACCGAGCGCGAGATCGAGCGCATCGCGCGCGTGGCGTTCGAGGCGGCGCGGCTGCGGCGCAAGCGCGTCGTGAGCGTGGACAAGGCAAACGTGCTTGAAGCGACCGAGCTGTGGCGCGAGGTGGTCTCGCGCGTGGCGGGCGAGTATCCGGATGTGGAACTCGGCCACATGTATGTGGACAACGCCGCGATGCAGCTCGTGCGCGATCCCAAGCAGTTCGACGTGATCGTGACCACGAACATGTTTGGAGACATTCTTTCGGATGAGGCGGCGATGCTCACGGGCTCGATCGGGATGCTGCCATCGGCATCTTTGGGCGCACGCCATGCGCTGTATGAGCCGATCCACGGCTCGGCGCCGGACATCGCCGGGCGCGGCATCGCCAATCCGATGGCGACGATTTTGTCGGCGGCGATGATGCTGCGCTATACATTCCGGGAAGAAGAGCCCGCTTTGGCGATCGAGCGGGCGGTGGAGCGGGCGCTCGAAGAGGGCGTGCGCACGCCGGATTTGGGCGGCGCGCACACGACGCGCGCGGTGGGCGATGCGATCATTCGCTTCTTGGAGGAAGGACGATGACGGCTCTGCTGGCAGGCAAAGACGCGTATCGGGTCGCCGTGGTCGGGGCCACCGGCGAGGTGGGGCGCACGATGCTGGAGATTCTGGAGGAGCGGCGCTTTCCGGCAGCCGAGGTGGCGGCGGTGGCCTCTTCGCGCAGCGCCGGCGAAAGGCTGAGCTTCGCCGGCGAGGATGTGATCGTGCAGGCGATCGAGGACTTCGATCCCGCAGGCTGGGACATTGCGCTTTTTTCCGCCGGCGCGTCGGTCTCGCGCGAATGGGCGCCGCGCTTTGCTGAGGCCGGATGCTTCGTGATCGACAACTCCTCGGCGTGGCGGATGGATCCCGAGATTCCGCTGGTCGTGCCCGAGGTCAACGCGCATGCGATCGCGCAGGCGGAAAAGCGGCGCATCATCGCCAACCCGAACTGCTCGACGATCCAAATGGTCGTGGCGCTCAAGCCGCTGCACGACGCCGCGCCGATCCGGCGCGTGGTGGTCTCCACCTATCAGGCGGTGTCCGGCGCGGGGCGCAAGGCGATCGACGAACTCGCGGAGCAAGCGCGCCTGATGCTTTCCGGCCGCATCGACGATGCGAAGCCCCAAGTGTTCCCGCACCGGATCGCGTTCAACGTGATCCCGCACATCGACGTGTTCATGGACGACGGCTACACGAAGGAAGAGCACAAGATGATGTTCGAAACGCGCAAGATCATGGAGGCGGACATCGCGGTGAGCGCGACGACGGTGCGCGTGCCGGTGTTCTATGGGCATGCGGAGTCCGTCAACGTCACGTTCGCGGAGCCGCTTGATGCCGATCGTGCGCGCGAGATCTTGGCGGACGCGCCGGGCGTGGCCGTCGTGGACGATCCGTCCACCGAAGACTATCCGATGCCGCTTGAGGCCGCCGGCACCGATGCGGTGTGGGTCGGGCGCATCCGCAACGATCCTTCTTGGCCGAATTCCTTGAATCTGTGGATCGTTGCTGATAATGTGCGTAAAGGTGCGGCGCTAAATGCCGTTCAGATTGCGGAAATCTTGATCGGCAGCCAAGATTAGCCGCACCCCGGACGAGGAGGGTGCCATGCGGCTCGGGCATCTTGCGTGGGCGCTTGCGATTGCGGGATTTTGGAGTGTTGCTGCGCATGCGGCGGCGCTCGGGAGTATGCGCGTCGGAAGCTACCTCGGCGAGCCGTTCGTGGCGGAAATCCCGATCGAGTTGGGCGCGGGCGAAAAGCTCGAAGATGTGAAAGCGGACATCGCCTCTCCGGAAGACTTTCAGATCCTTGAGGTGTACCGCGATCCCGCGGTGGATGCGCTGCGCGTGGAGGTTGTGGAGGGCACGCCGCCGAAGGTGCGGCTGACTTCGGATCAACCGATCGATGCGCCGTTTTTCAATGTCGTCGTCAAGCTTTCCGTGCACGGCGTGGACTACTTCAAGAAGTTTCCCGTGTTCTTGGATCCGCCGCCTGCGCTCGCCGCGCCGCAGCCCAAGCCGCAGCCGCGCGCCGCTGCGGCGAAGCGGAAGCCCCCGGCAAAGGCAGAAACGCCAGCGCAGGTTCCTGCCAAGCCTCAGGTGGCCGCGGCTTCCGCCGCGAAGCCGGCCAAGCCCAAGGCCACCGCGGCACGGCCGGGGGGGCGCGGCCAAGAGGGGCCGACGGTGCCGTTCAAGCCCTACGGCGGATGGGCGAGAAGCCTCGGCGTTTACGGGCCGGTCGTGTATGGCGACACGCTGTCCACGGTCGCGCGGCGCTTGATGGTGGACAACCGCTACACGCTCAACCAGGTGATGGTGGCGCTGTTTCGCAAGAATCCTGAGGCCTTCGGCGAGCAGAACATCAACATTCTGAAGGCCGGCGCGATGCTCAAGGTGCCGACGGCCGAAGAGGTGGAGCGGATCTCACCGGATGAGGCGACAGCGATCGTGCGCGCGCACCATCGCCGCTGGGAGGAGCTCAAGCGCACGCGCCCCGAATACGCGCGCCTGGCCGAGGCGCAGCGCACGCGCTACAGCAAGCGGGTGCGCGTGGGCAAGACCGCGTTCGGCACGCCCGCAGTGGCGGCGAAGCCCGCGCCGAAGGCGAAGCCGGAAGCGTCGGCGAAGCCCACGCAGGCGCGCGCTTCTGCGGCGCCGAAGCCTGAAAGCAAGGGCGAGGAGAGCGCTCGCGCGATCGCCAGCCTGCGCGCGGAGCTGGATCAGTTGCGGCAGATGAACGAATCCCTCCAGCAGCAGCTTGCGGAGAAGGACAAGCGCATCAGCGAGTTGGAGCAGAAGCTGGAAGCGGCGAAGGCTGCTTCGCCCGGTGAGCTGGAGGCTGAGCTCGCCGCGACGAAGGAGCAGCTCAAGAAGCTGCAGATCCGGCTTGCGCGGATGCAGGCAGAGCTCGATCGCGCTCGCCAGGAGGCGCGGCGGGCGCGCGAGGCTGCGCAGCCGCTCGTTCCGGATTGGGTCGTGTATCTGATGGCCGCGTTGATCGTCGTGCTTTTGGGCGCGCTGGGCTGGCTGATCAGCCGACGCAGTGCCCGACCGGCGGCGCCGGTGGCTCCCGCTCCAGAGGAAGGCGCGGGCGTGGCTGCCGGAGAAGCGGCGGCGGTTGCAGCGGGGG
>CAZTLD010000037.1:0-9670 GCA_964614395.1 uncultured Zetaproteobacteria bacterium | reverse complement strand
CGACTTACGAGGCCGGTTCGCAAAAATCCGACGCCCCGGGCGAGTTCACTCGCCGACGCCTACGCTGGCGGCGGCAAGCAGCCCTGTCAACCCCCAGCGGACGGGTCGGGCGGCGGTTGCGGCGCGCGGGCGCAGGGGGCAAGCTGCGGCCTTCAGCGTTTTTTCATCTAGGCGGCCCAGCCTAGCCCGCCATCCGCGGAAGGAGGCGAAAACCGGCCGTGAATCCGATCCGGGAAATTCCGTACAACTACACTTCCTACTCCGATCGCGAGATCGTGCTCCGCTTTCTGGGGCCGGAAACCTGGGACGATCTCAACGTGTTGCGCGCGCAGCGGCGCACCGGCCGCTCGGCGCGGATGCTCTTTGAAATCTTGGGCGACTTGTGGCTCGTGGAGCGCAACGCATTCGTGCGCCACGAGCTTGCGCACAATCCGAAGCGCCGGCGGGCGATGCAGGCCAGGCACCGCGCGCGGCTCAACTGGATTCTGGAGCACGCCGAGGGCAACGCGCGCGCCAAGGCCGTGGCCGCGCGCACCGCGCGCGTGCTCAACCAGTTCTACGCGGCGCTGGAGGCGTTGCCGAAGCGGCAGCGCGAGGCGAAGAAGGCGTTTGCGAAGGCCACGCATCCGAGCAACATCCACTTCGATCCGTATACGCTCGCGCACCACGCGACCGACGCGACCGACTGGCGCTCGCATCTGCCGTTTGCGGTGCTCACGCCGGACAGCGCCGAGGAGCTTTTGGCGATCATCCCGATCGCGCGCCGGCTGGGGCTCAAGCTCATTCCGCGCGGCGGCGGTACCGGCCTGTGCGGCGGCTCGGTGCCGCTCGATGATCGCTCCGTCGTCGTCAATCTGGAAAAGCTCGACTGGATCGGGCCGGTGCAGGAAAAAGAGGTCGCCCCCGGCGTGCGCGCGCCGACGATTCGGGCGGGCGCCGGCGCCGTCACCGGCCGCGTGATGGAGGCCGCGCGCCCCTACATCTTCGCGACCGATCCGACGAGCCTGTGGGCGTGCACGATCGGCGGCAACATCGCGACGAACGCGGGCGGCAAGCATGCGGTGCTCTGGGGCACCTGCCTTGACAATCTCCTTTCGTGGAAGCTCATCACCCCTGCCGGCGAGTGGCTCACCGTGCGCCGGCTTGCGCACAACCTCGGCAAGATCCATGAGCTCAATGAGGTGCGCTTTCTGCTGACATGGGAGGACGCTTCCGGCCGCAAGCTGCGCGAGGAAACGCTCGTTTTGCCGGGCTCGGCGTTTCGCGCGCCCGGGCTTGGCAAGGACGTGACGAAGAAGGCGCTCGGGGGGCTTCCCGGCATTCAGAAAGAGGGCACGGACGGGTTCATCGTGGAAGGCGAGTTCGTGCTGCACAAGCCGTTTGCGCACACGCGCACGGTCTGCTGCGAGTTCTTCGGGCACGATCTCGCCCGCGCGACGGAGGCGCTCGTAGAGATCAAGGCGCGCGTGGACGCGATGGACGGCGCGGTGATCGAGGCGCTCGAGCACTTTGACGAAAAGTATGTGAAGGCGATTGATTACGTGCCGAAATCCACGCGCGGGCGGCGGCCGAAGGCGGTGTTGCTCATTGACGTGTCCGGCGACGACGAAAAGGCGGTGGCCGAGGCCGCCTCCGAGATCACGCGCATCGCCGCCAGGGCCGACGGCGAGGGCTTCGTTGCGGTGCGCAGCGAGGATCGCGCGCGCTTCTGGGCCGATCGGGGGAGATTGGCGGCGATCGCGAAGCACACGCGCGCGTTCAAGCTGAACGAGGACGTCGTGATTCCGCTCGCGCGCCTTGCCGAATACAGCGACTTCGTCGAGCGGTTGAACATCGAGTATTCGCTGGAGAACAAGCTGGAGGCGCTGGAGCGCATCGCCAAGCTGCTGGCGCAGGCGCGCGCCGAGGCGGAGGGCGACCGGCTGGAGCGCGCGCATGTGGGGGCGGACGCCGACGCCTACACGCGCGAAAAGATTGACGCCGCATTGCGCCTCGTGGAGGAGGTGCGCGCCCGCTGGGCGCGGCTGCTCAGAGGGCTGGATGAGCCGGCCGGGCGCGTGTCCGAGCTTTTGGACGGCGTGCGCCATGCGGCCGATGAGCCGCTGTGGCGCGTGATCCAGCGCGGGGATCTCGTGGTCTCCTACCGCCGCGAGGTGAGGAAGCCCTTGCGCGAGATCCTGCGCGGGCACGAGGCGCTGCTTGCCGAGATTGACGAAGCCCATCGCGAGGTGCGCTCGGGGCGCATCGTGATCGCCACGCACATGCACGCCGGTGACGGCAACGTGCACACGAACATCCCGGTCAACTCCAACGACTATGCGATGATGAAGAAGGCGCATGCCGCCGTCGCCAAGGTCATGGCCAAGGCGGTGGAGCTGGGGGGCGTGATCTCGGGCGAGCACGGCATCGGCATCACGAAGCTTCCCTTCATGCCGCGCAAGGAGCTGGAGGCGATGCGCGCGTATCTCAAGCGCATGGATCCGGATGATCTTTTCAATCCCGGGAAGCTTCAGCCGGATCTGGACTTGAGCCTCGTGTTCACGCCGAGCTTCAACCTGATGGAGCTGGAAAGCACGGTGCTGGAGGCCGCGGATCTGACCGAAATGGTGGACACGATCTCGCCGTGCCTGCGCTGCGGCAAGTGCAAGCCGGTGTGCAGCACGCACGTGCCGCGTGCGAACCTCTTGTATTCGCCGCGCAACAAGATCATGGCGGCCGGGATGCTCATCGAGGCGTTTTTGTATGAGGCGCAGACGAAGGAAGGGATTTCCTACGACGCCTTTGCGGGGCTGAATGAAATCGCCGACCACTGCACGATCTGCCACAAGTGCCTGGATCCGTGCCCGGTGAACATCGATTTTGGGGAAATCACGAGCATGATCCGCGCGCAACTGCGCGCGCGCGGCCAGCGGCGCGAAAGCCTCGGCGCGAAGACGGCGATGGCGTTTTTGAACCTGACCGAGGGGCAATGGGTGCATCTTATGCGCAACGGGGCGCTTGCCGCGGCCTATCGGCTGCAGCGCTGGGGGCATCGCGCGCTGCGGCTCGTGGGGCTTGCCGGCCGCACGCCTTCGGCCTACCGCCGGCGGGCGAAGCCCGCCGAGGCGGTCGTCGCGATGTTCGAGCGCCCGCTTCCCGAGATCCGGTGGCGAACCGCGCGCCAGCTTTTGGGGATCGGCTCGGGGGTGGCGGTGCCCGTGCTTCGTGATCCCGAGCGCGCCGGCACGAAGGCCGTGTTTTACTTTCCGGGCTGCGGCAGCGAGCGGCTGTTTCCTGAGATTGCGCTCGCCACGGAAAAGCTTTTGTTCGACCTCGGCTATCAGGTGGTGCTGCCCCCGGGGTATCGGTGTTGCGGCTATCCGCAGCGCGCAGCAGGCGAGGCCGAGCGCGCGCGCGCGATCAGCTACGAAAACCGCGTGCTGATGCACCGGCTGCGGCAGGCGCTCGCGTATCTGGACTTCGAGGCTGTGATCGTCTCCTGCGGCACCTGCTACGACCAGCTTTTGGGCTATGAGTTGAGCGCGATCTTTCCCGAGGCGCCGCTTGTGGACATCCACGAGTTTCTCGCCGCGAAGGGCGTGGAGGTGCCGGACAAGGGCGGAAAGTATCTTTACCACGATCCGTGCCATGTGGCGCTCAAGCGGCACGGCTCGCGCGCAGCGATCCAGAAGCTTTTGGGCGCGGAGGCGGTGAAAAGCGAGCGCTGCTGCGGCGAGGCGGGGACGCTTGCCGCAAGCTCGCCTGCGATCGCAGCCAAGGTGCGCGCGAAAAAAGAGGAAGAAACGCAAAAGGCGCTGGAGACGCTTGGGGAGCGCTCGGCCAAGATCCTCACCTCGTGCCCGGCCTGCCTGCAGGGTTTGCGCCGGCTGGAAGGGGCGCTTCCGGTGAGCGCCGACTACATCGTCGTGGAGCTCGCGCGCCGCCAAGACGGCGAGGATTGGCAAAGGCGCTTCATCGAGCGGGTGAAGCGGGGCGGCGTGGAGACGGTGTTGCTATGACGAAAGCTGCGGCATGGGGATGGCTGATCTTGGCGATCCTGCTTGAGGTGGCGGGCACGACGGCGATGAAGCTCTCCGAAGGGTTTGCGCGGCTGGTGCCGAGCATTCTGGTGTTCGTGTTCTACGCCGCGTCGATGGCCGCGGCGATCATGGCCACGCAAAGGCTCGATATCGGCATCGTCTATGCGGTGTGGGCGGGCGTGGGCACGGCGCTGGTGGCGATGATCGGCGTCGTCGTGTTTCGCGAGCCGTTCGGCTGGATGAAGGCGCTGGGGCTTGTGTGCGTGATCGCAGGCGTGGTGCTGCTGCACTTGTCTGAGGAGCCGCAGTGATCACCGAGCTTTGGCCCGAGCGGCGCACGCGCGCGCTTTCCGGCGCGATGCTGGAGCTGGCGCTGCGCCCGCCCGAGGATCGCCCGCCGAGAATCGTGGCCGCGTTTGTCGCCAGCCTCGACGGGCGCATTGCGCTTGATAGCGGCCAGGGGCTTGCGGTGCCCAAGGCTGCGGCCAACCCCCGCGACTGGCGCCTGTTTCAGGAGTTGGCCGCGCAGGCGGATGTCGTGCTCGTGGCGGGAAGGCTCGTGCGCGAGTGCGCCGAGGGGCGCGCGCAGGCCCCGCCGCCGCCGGATGCGCAAGGCTTTCCGGACTTGATCGCGTGGCGGCGGTCCCAAGGGCTTGCGCCGATGCCGGAGGTGTGGGTGCTCACAAGCGGCCGCAGGCCTTTGCCCGCCGAAGTGTTGGCCGCGTGGGCGGAGACGCGTCCGGTGCGGGTGCTGGCGCCGGTGCGGATGCAGCTTCCCGAGCGCGTGGCCTGGACGCGGTTGGACGACTTCCGGGCGCTTGCTCCATTGATGCGCGCGCAGGGGGCGGGCCTTGCGCTGTTTGCCGCAGGCGGCGTGTTGTTTCGCCGGATCTTGGCCGAAGGCCTGATCGACGAACTGTTCTTGACGCAAAGGCTTGTGGTGCTCGCTGGCCGGCCTTACGCCACGTTGGCCGAAGGGGAGGCGCTGGCTTCTCCCGCCGGCTTTGCGCTTGCTGGGCTTTGGTACGATGAGGGCGTGAGGCCTGCGCAGCTCATTCTGCGGCTGAGGCGCGCATGAACCGTAAGGCGCCGGTTGGAGTGCGCATCCCGGGGCCTGCGGGAGCCTTGGAGGGGCTGTGGCAGCGGGGGCAAGAGGGCCTTCCCGGGGTGGTCGTGTGCCATCCGCATCCGCTCTACGGCGGCACGATGCGCAACAAGGTCGTGTATTGGATCGCGCGCGCGTTTCAGGATGCGGGCTGCTCGGTGCTGCGCTTCAACTTCCGCGGCGTGGAGAAAAGCGAAGGCGCATGGGACGAAGGCCGCGGCGAAGTGGAGGATGCGCTTTCCGCGCTTTCCTGGATGCAGGCGCAGGGCGTGCGCACGCTTTGGCTTGCGGGCTTTTCGTTCGGGGGCTATGTGGCGCTTTCGGCGTTCGTGCGCGCGCCGGAGGTGGCGGCGGCGTGGGCGGTGGCGCCGGCGGTGGAGCACTTTCCGGTTCCGGACGTGCCGGACGACGCAAGGCCCGTGTTCGTGGTGGCGCCCGGCGAAGACGAAATCGTGCCGTTTGAGAAGGTGCTTGCTTGGAGCCTGCGCCAGCCCGTGGCGTCGCTGTGCGTGATCCCGCGCACGGGGCACTTCTTTCCCGGCAAGCTGGACAGGCTTTACGGACACATTCGTGCGCTGGCGCAGGCATTGATCGCGGACGACGCCGCCCTTATATCGCGAACAAACCACCCCGAGGAGGCATGATGGCGGAGCTTGCGATCGCGCGCTGCCCGAACTGCGGCACGAAGAACCGTTTCCCGAAGGACAAGGCTGCGCAGGCGCGCTGCGGCAAGTGCGGCGCGCCCCTTTTGCCCGACTATCCGGTGGCCGCGAACGAGCGCACCTTCCGCGAGGAGGTGGAGGAAAGCCCGATTCCGGTGCTCGTGGACTTCTGGGCGCCGTGGTGCGGCCCGTGCCGGATGCTTGCGCCGGAGCTGGAAGCGCTCGCAAAGGAGATGGCCGGACGTTTGAAGGTCGTCAAGGTCAATGTGGATGAAAATCCGCATCTGGCGCAGCGCTTCGGCGTGCGCTCGGTGCCGATGCTGGTGCTGTTCCGCGGGCCGCTGGTCGTGGACACGATCGTCGGCGCGATGCCCAAGCAGCAGATCCTTGCCCGCATCGCGCGGTATCTGTGAGTTTTGGCGGCGGTATCTCGACGGGATACCGCCGTATCTCGCGCAGCGCTACTGGTGGGCGTATCTCGCGCGCCCCGGCGTTTGGTTCTTTGATCACGCGCTGATCATCGACGCGATCCTGTTCGGGCACTACGCCGAGCTCATGCAAGCGGCGCTGACCGCGCTCGATCCCGCCCGATCCACGCTCATGATCGCCTCCGTCTATGGTCGGCTCATTCCGGAGCTCGTCTTGAAGCTCAAGCAACCGCTCGTGCTCGTGGATGTGGCGCCGATTCAGCTTGAGCTTGCGGCGCGCAAGATCGCCCGCACCGGAAAGAAGGCCTACCTTGTGCGCAGCAATGCCGAAGCGCTGGGGCTTTCCACGGGGGCTTTCGCGCAGGCGCTCGTGTTCTTTTTGTGGCACGAAATGCCGCGCGCGGCGCGGATGCGAAGCCTGAAAGAGGCCGTGCGCGTGCTGGGCGCGGGCGGAAGGCTGGTGGTCGTGGACTACGGAGCGTTGGGGCGCCGGCACTGGCTGCACCGGCTGCCGTTTACACGGGCGCTGCTCACGCGCCTGGAGCCCTTTTTGGACGACTTCTGGCGCATGCCGCTTGCCCGCACGCTGCAAGAGCTTTTCGCCGCGCGCTTCGGATGCGCGCCGCGCGTGCGCGAGATGCCCATCTTCGGCGGTTTTTATCGGCTCTTGGTCGTGGAGGATTCGTCCTCGTGATGGTATTCGTACCAGACGGCGGCGAGCACCCCGGCCGCCGCTGCGAGCAGCACGCCCAGGATCCATGCGAAATACCACATCTCCGCCTCCTAGTAGGCCCCGTATTCGTCGCGCGCGATGCGCTCGATGTCCACCGGCCCCCGCAGCACGCGGTACACCCAGCGCGTATAGGCCAGGATGATTGGCAGGAACACGATCGTGGCGAGCAGCATCAGCGCAAGCGTGTGGGCGCTTGCGGCAGCGTCCCAGGCCGTGAGCGAATGCGCAGGCATGCTGCGGCTGGGCACGAGAAACGGAAACATCGCCGCGCCCACGGTGGCGAGCGCAAGCACCACCGCGGCAGAACTTGCGCAGAACGCCGCTTGCGCGCGCTTGAGGAGCGCCGCAAGTGCTGCGGCGGCGATCGCGCCCGCGGGCAGCAGCCACAGCGCGGGATGGGCGCGGAAGTTGGCTAGCCACGCCCCGGTTTCTACGGCCACCTGCTTCAGGCGTGGATCAAGCGCGGCGTTCGTATCGCCGATCGCGACGATCTGATAGCCGGGCTTGAACGCAAGCCACACGCCGCCCAACGCGAACGATGCCGCAAAGAGCACGGCGGCTGCCTTGCGGGCGCGCGCGGCGCGCTCGGCAAGCGCGCCCTCGGTTTTCAGCGCCGCCCAGGCCGCGCCGTGCATCGCAAGGAGCGCTGCGCTGATGACTCCGGCAAAAAGCGCAAACGGCGTGAGCACATCAAAAAACCCACCTTCGATCACGAGCCGCATCTCCGGATCGAACCGATAAGGCACGCCTTCCAGCAGAATCCCGAAGGCCGCGCCGAACAGAAACGCAGGCAAGCCCCCGCCGATCGCAAGCCCCCAGTCCCAGAAGTTGCGCCAGCGGGGATCGCGCACCTTCGAGCGATACTCGAAGCCCGTCGGGCGGAAGAACAGCGCAAACAGCGCCGCCAGCATCGCCGGATACAGCGCCGAGAACGCGGTCGCATACACGAGTGGCATCGCCGCGAACACCGCGCCCGCGCCGAGGATCAGCCACACTTGATTGCCGTCCCAAGTCGGGCCGATTGCGTTGATGAGCGCCCGCCGCTCCAGATCCGTTCTGCCGATCGCGCGCAAGAGCATGCCGATGCCGAGATCGAAGCCATCGGTCAGCGCAAAGCCGATCAGCAACACGCCGATCAGGCCCCACCAGATCGTCTTGAGCGTCGCGTAGTCCAGCCACTCCATCTCACGCCTCCTTGAACGCCGGCCCTTGGCGGACGTATTTCGTCATCAGCCACAGCTCGACTGCGGTCAGCAGCGAATAGAACACGACGAACGCCGCAAGGCTTGCGATCACGCTGCTTGCCGGAAGGCTCGATGCGGAAAGGAACGTGGGCAGCACGCCCGAGATCGTCCACGGCTGGCGGCCGTATTCGGCCACGAACCAGCCCAGCTCCGCCGCGATCCACGGAAGCGGCAGCGACCACACGGCCCATCGGAGCAGCCAGCGCTTGCGCGCGAAATCGCCGCGCCAGACGGCGAATGCGGCCGCCACGAACAGCGCAAGCATCAGAAAGCCTGCGGCCACCATCGCGCGAAACGCGAAGAACAACGGCGCGACACGCGGCACGGACTCGCGCGCGGCGCGCTTGATCGTGGCCTCGTCGGCCTGCATCGGATCGCGCACATAGCGCAAAAGCAGCATCCCGTAGCCGAGGTCGTTCGCATAGCGGGCAAGCGTTTCGCGATCTTCGTCAGTGCCCTGGCCGTCTCGGATGCGCCGAAGGGCTGCGAGCGCAAGCCGGCCGCGGCGGATGCGCTGTTCGTTTTCGGCGATGATGTCTTTGAGGCCCACCACCGGCTCGTCCAGCGAGCGCGTCGCGATCAGGCCCAGCACCCACGGGATCTTGATGGCCCAGCGCGTCTCCATCTTTTCGTCGTCCGGAATGCCGAACAATGTGAAGCTTGCCGGCGGCTTTTGCGTCTCCCACTCGGCCTCGATCGCAGCCAGCTTCGCTTTCTGCACGTCGCCCAGCGTGTAGCCCGATTCATCCCCCAGCGTGATCACCGAAAGCACCGACGCAAGCCCGAAGCCCGCCGCGATCACGAACGAACGCCGCGCGATCTCTTCATGCCGGCGGCGCAGCAGATACCACGCGGACACCGCAAGCACGAACACCGAGCCGGTCACATAGCCGGCCGCGACCGTGTGCACGAACTTCGCCTGCGCCACCGGATTGAAGAAGAGCTCCGTGAAGCTTGTAAGCTCCATGCGCATCGTTTCGGGATTGAACGCAGCGCCCACCGGATTTTGCATCCAGCCGTTGGCGACGAGAATCCAAAGCGCGGAAAGGTTCGAGCCGAGCGCGACGAGGAAGGTGACGAGCAAATGCTGGTATTTCGTAAGCCTATTCCAGCCCGCGAAGAAAAGCCCCACGAATGTGGACTCAAGAAAGAACGCCATCAGCCCCTCGATCGCGAGCGGCACGCCGAAGATGTCGCCCACGTAGTGCGCGTAGTAGGCCCAGTTCGTGCCGAACTGAAACTCCATCGTGAGGCCTGTCGTCACGCCCATCGCGAAGTTGATCAGAAAGAGCTTGCCCCAGAACTGCGTCATTTGCTTGTAGATCTCGCGCCCCGTGATCACATACATCGTCTCCATGATCACAAGGATCCATGAAAGCCCCAACGTGAGCGGCACGAAGAAGAAGTGAAAAAGCGCCGTGATCGCAAACTGCAATCGGGATGCGTCTATGAGTGTCGCGTCAATCATCGCGCACCTCC
>CAZTLD010000036.1:0-9841 GCA_964614395.1 uncultured Zetaproteobacteria bacterium | reverse complement strand
CGGCTGGGATGCGGGGATCCGCTGGCGGCAGGAAAGCGACTGGGGCGCGCTTGCGCTTTCGGCGACCTACTTCCGCCAAGACATTCGCAATCTCATCGTTTGGGCGCCAACGCCGGCTGGCGTGTGGAAACCGTCCAACGTGAACGAGGCGCGCATCACCGGCTGGGAGCTTGAGGCGCGCTACGCGCTCGGCGGCGGTTATCTGCGCGCGAACTGGACGGTGCAGGACGCCAAGGACGTGAAAAAAGGCACGTGGCTTGCCCGCCGCGCGCACGAAAAGGGCGGCGTGGGCGTTGGCATGGACGCAGGCCGTTGGGGCGTGGACACGTTCGTTGCGATCGTGGGGCCGCGCTTTTCAAGCGACGGAAACAAAAAACCGATGCGCGGCTACACGAAGCTGGATGCGCGCGCATGGGCGGAGCTTGGCGCGCATTGGCGCGTGGTGGGGCGCGTGGAGAACGCCGAAAACCGCCACTACGAAGAGGTCAAGGGCTATGGCGTGATGCCGCGCGTGTGGTATCTCGGCCTGGAGGCGCGCCTCTGAGCGCGCGGGCGCGCTGGCTTGGCGCAGGTTTGCTTGCGGCAGCGGCGCACATAGCCGTCTGGGCGCTCTGGCCGAAGGCGCAAACCACGGCGTTTCAAGTGCCGGAGGGGGCGGTGGTCGTGATGCTCGTGCGCGACCCCGCCCCCTTCGCGCATTCCAAGCGCCCGCGTGCACCCCAACCCTCACGGCCGAACGCGCGCGGTGGCTCGCGCCACGCGCATGCGCCTTCGGCCGCACCCAAGCCGCGGCCGAAGCATCCAAGCCCTGCGTTCCAGAAACCGAATGCGCTCGTTACGCAAAAGGCATCCGCCGCGCCGCCAGCGCCGCCGAAAACGCCGGAAAACCGCGCAGAGCAGCCGCAAGAACCCGTGGCCACGCCCAATGCACAAGCCTCGGCGCGCCAACCGGGCGCGCGCGCCGTGCCTGATCGGGTGCGCGCGATCCTGATGCGCGCGATCCGCTATCCGTGGATTGCGCGCAAGAACGGCTGGCAGGGGCGCTGCGAGTTCGCAATCCAGGTGAGAAACGAGCGCATCGCGCATCTTGCGATGCTCCGCTCCACGGGCTTTCGCGTGCTGGATCGCGCGGCGGAAAAGGGCATCCTTTCCGTGGCGCGGATCCCGCTCGCCGACGGGCGTTATCGGCTGCCGGTGGAGTTTCGGCTGCGATGATCATCGCAGGCACCCACTCGGGCGTCGGCAAAACCAGCGTGGCCGTCGCGATCCTGCAACAGGCGCAGCGGCAAGGGATCAGGCTTGCGCCGTTCAAGGCGGGGCCGGATTTCCTCGATCCCTTTTGGCTTGCCGCGGCGGCAGGCCGCCCGTGCCGCCAGTTGGACGCATGGATGCAGAATGATGCGGGCATGCGCGCCCAGCTTGCGCTGGCCCAAGATCCGCCGCTCATCGAGGGCGTGATGGGGCTATTCGACGGGCCGAACGGCGGCGCAACCGCGCAGATCGCTTGCGCAACCGGGCTTGTCGTCGCGCTCGTCGTGGACGCCTCGGGCATGGCCGAATCCATCGCCGCGATCGCGCAAGGCTTCGCGCGCCACGATCCGGATCTGCGCTTCGTTGGCGTGATCGCAAACCGCGTGGGCGGCAAGACTCATGCGGCGATCCTTGCGCGCGCGCTTCAAGGCGCGGGGCTTAAGCTGCTTGGCTGGATGGACGCCGAAGCCCCGCGCATCCCCGAGCGGCATCTCGGCCTTGCGCCGCCGGCGCGTGCGCTGCCGCCGCTGGGCGCGCATCTGCATCTGGACGAAGCATTCTGGTCGCTTTGCAAGCCTGCGCGCATCAAGGCTCCGGCGCAGAGCGCAAGCCGCATGCTGCAAGGCGTGCGGGTGGCGGTCGCGCGCGATGCGGCGCTTGGCTTCATCTATCAGGGCAATCTCGATTGGCTTGCCGAAGAGGGGGCGGACATCCGCTTTTTCTCCCCGCTTGCGGGCGAAGATTTGCCCAGCGCGGATGCGCTTTGGCTGCCCGGCGGCTATCCGGAGCTGTTCGCGGCCGAGCTTTCCCGCTCGCCCACTTTGCGGGCGATCGCGGAGGCGATCAGGGGCGGGATGCCTGCGCTTGCCGAGTGCGGCGGGATGATGATCCTGGGCGAGGCGATCGTGGACGCCGACGGGCGAGGCTTTCCGATGGCGGGCGTGCTGCCGGCGCGGTTCGTGATGCGGCGGCGGCTCGTGGCGCTTGGCTATCGCGCTTGGCCCCACCAACGCGAGACGCTGCGCGGGCATGAGTTTCACTACGCCGAGCGCCAGATGCGCGCGCCCCTGCCTTCGGCCTTCGCCGGCATCGAGGGCGATCCGGGCGTGCGCATCCATAGGCTTTGGGCCTCGTTTCAGCACTGGTGGTTTGCGTCCGCGCCGCGCTTCTTCGCGCGCTTGTTCCGCGGGGCATGCCGATGAGGCTTGCGCGCGCGATCGCGCTTTGCGCATGGCTTGCGGCCGCAGCCTCCGCCCATGCGGCCGAGCGGGTGCTGGCGCTCGCGCCGCACGTGTGCGAGATGCTGTTCGCGATCGGAGCAGGCCGCGAAATCGTCGGCGCGGTGGACTACTGCGACTACCCTCCGGCGGCGCGCGCGCTTCCGCGCGTGGGCAACTACCGCGCGGTGCACGCAGAGGCGGCGCTCCGGCTTCGGCCCACGTTGGCGATCGCGATGTCGCCGAACATCTCGGGGCTGGATACGCTCAAGCGGTTCGGCGTGCGCGTGATCGTAAGCGACCCGAAGACCGTCCATGAAGTGGGCGACGAGATGGCGCGGCTTGGCGCGATCCTCGGGCATGCGGACGAAGCGAGTGCCTTTGTCCGCCGCTGGCACGCGCGCCTTGCCGAGCTCGAGCGCACGATCCCCAGGCCAGCTCTGCGCGTGTTCTACGAAATCTGGCCCAGCCCGCTGATGGCCGCAGGCGGGCGCACGTTTCTCAACGACGTGATCCGGCTCGCAGGCGGCCAGAACGTCTTTGCCGCCATCGCGCTGGAAGCGCCGCGCATCAGCGCGGAGGCCGTGGTGCGCGCGCAACCCGATGCGATCGTGATCCCGACCGAAAAGCGGGATCTCGCCGCCCGGCGCGCGTTCTGGCGGCGGCTTCTGGGCGCGCGCGTATGCGTGGTGGGCGTGCCGTTCGATGCGCTGCACCGGCCGGGGCCGCGCCTTCTGGACGGCGTCGTGATCCTGAGAGAGGCGCTTTCCCGATGCCGGCATTGATGCTGCAAGGCACGGCCTCGGGCGTGGGCAAGTCCGTGCTCGCAGCGGGCTTGTGCCGCCTGTTGGCGCGCAACGGCGTGCGCGTGGCCCCGTTCAAGCCGCAGAACATGAGCAACAACGCCGCCGTCGCCTTGGGCGGCGAGATCGGACGGGCGCAGGCGCTGCAGGCGCTCGCTTGCGGGCTGCGCCCGCGCGTGGAGATGAATCCGGTGCTGATCAAGCCGGAGGCGGACGAAGAGGCCGAACTGATCGTGCTCGGCAAGCCCGCAGGCAAGCTCAACGCGCGCACGTTCCGCGAAGCGCGCAAACAGCTTTTCCCGACGATCATGCGCGCGTTCGAAAGCCTCGCCTCCGAGCACGATCTCGTGATCGTAGAAGGCGCGGGAAGCCCCGCCGAGCCGAACCTTCTTGCGGGCGACATCGCGAACATGGGCTTTGCGCGCGCAGCCGACGCGCCGGTGTGGCTCGTGGGCGACATAGACCGAGGCGGCGTGTTTGCGTCGTTCGTCGGGACGCTCGCGGTTCTGCCGGCTGAGGATCGCGCGCGCGTGCAGGCCTTCGTGATCAACAAGTTTCGCGGGCGGCGGGCGCTATTGGACGAGGCGATCCAGTGGCTTGAGCAAACCACCGGCAAGCCCGTGGCCGGCGTCGTGCCGTGGATGGAGCTTGCGCTTCCCGAGGAGGATGCGCCCTACCGGCGGCAGCACGAGCCGCATGCGCGGTTTCGCATCGCCGTGATCGCCTATCCGCGGCTTAGCAACCACGACGACTTCGATCCGCTGGC
This sequence comes from uncultured Zetaproteobacteria bacterium, assembly GCA_964614395.1. Lineage (GTDB taxonomy): Bacteria > Pseudomonadota > Zetaproteobacteria > Mariprofundales > S012-25 > CAZTLD01. Next base: position 5,804 of record CAZTLD010000036.1, on the reverse strand, counting down.
CTGGGAGGCCGATGTGGAGCTTCGCTTCGTGCGCAGCCCCGAGGCGCTGCAGCCGGCCGACCTCGTGATCCTGCCGGGATCCAAGCATGTGGCCTCGGATCTGGACTGGCTGCGCGCGCGTGGATTCGTGCCCGAGATCATGCGCCATCTGCGCTATGGCGGGCATCTGCTCGGCGTCTGCGGCGGCATGCAGATGCTCGGGCGCGCGATCCACGACCCGCACGGCCTCGAAGGCGGATCGCGCCAAGGCCTGGGGCTTTTGCCGATCACGACGACGATACGCACGGCCAAGGTGCAAAAAGAGGTGGCGGGCATCGCCCGCTGGCCGCATCCGGCGCCGGTGCGCGGCTACGAAATCCATCGCGGCGAGATCCCTGCCGACGATCGCTGGTTTCCGTTCGCGGCGCGATCCGAGGACGGGCAGGTGTGGGGCACTTGGATCCACGGGCTTTTTGCGAACGACGCCTTCCGGCGCGCGTGGCTCCAGGCGCTCGTCGCACCGGTGGCGGCATCAAGCGCGCACGCCCAGCGGGTGCTTCGCTCGCTCGACCGGCTGGCCGACGCGTTGGAGGAGGCGATCGCGCCGGAGATGCTCGCGCCGTTCTTGGAGCGCGCGCGATGACGCTGATGCTGGCGCTCGTGTGCGAATGGCTTGTGGGCGATCCGCCCAACCGCTGGCATCCGGTGGCCTGGTTCGGCCGATGGGCCCAGGCCTGCGAGGCGCGTCTTTATCGCGATGCGCGATCGAGCGGGGTGCTTGCATGGACCGCGGCGGCCACGCCGGCGATCCTGCTGGCCTACGGGGCGCATGCGCTTTTTGGCCTCGTCGCCGACGTCGTGCTGGTATGGGCAAGCCTCGGCTGGCGCTCGCTGCTTGCGCACGTGCGGCGGGTGCTGGCCGCCGAATCGGACGAGGAGGCGAAACGCGCGGCGTGGCACATCACGAGCCGCGACGTCGGCCCGATGCGCAGCGAAGATGCGCGCCGCGCGGCGTTGGAGTCGCTCGCCGAGAACGCCTGCGATGCGGTGATCGCGCCGATGTTTTGGTGGCTTCTGCTCGGCCCCGTGGGCGCGTGGGGCTATCGGATCGCGAACACGCTGGACGCGCTATGGGGCTATCGGCATGCGCGCTACCGCCGCTTCGGCTGGTGGGCGGCGCGCGTGGACGACTTCGCCAACTGGATGCCGGCGAGGATCACCGCCGCACTCTTCGCCGTCGTCGGACGCACGCCCGACTGGCGCCTGCTGCGCGCGCAAGCCCGCGCTCATCCCTCGGTCAACGCCGGCTGGCCGGAAGCGGCGCTGGCGTGGGCGGCGCATGTGCGCCTGGGCGGGCCGGTGCGGCGGCGGGGGCAGCTTGAGGCGCGGCCGTTCTACGGTCCCGAGGACGCCCGCGCGCCCAGCGGACCTGCGGCCTGCGAGGCCGTGCGCTGCGCGCAGCGCGCGATGCTTTTGGGCGCGGCGCTGGCGCTCGGCTTGGAGGCGATCCATTAGCGCGCCGGGCGCGCTTTGCGTGCATGGCGGGCGCGTCTGGGAGGCGGCGCGGCGCTGGGGCTGCGCGCCCGAGGATGTGCTCGATCTCTCCACCGGCTTGCATCCGTGGGAGCCGCCGGCGCCGATGGCGTCGTGGCTGGCCGAGCATGCGCATCTGGCCGGCCGCTACCCCGATCCCGATGGGGAGCCTGCGCGCTCGGCGATCGCGCGCGCGTTGCGCGTGCCAGCGGAGGCGGTGCTCGTGGGCGCGGGCGCACGCAGCCTCATCGAGGCGGTCGTGCCGGCGATGGGTTGGAGGACGCTGGCGATCGAAAGGCCGTGCTACACGCAGCCGATCCGCTGCGCGCAGCGCGCAGGCTGCCGCGTGCTGCACTTCCGCTGCGGCGAGACGCCGCCGGCGGCGGACGCCGTTTGGATCACGAGCCCCCACAACCCGGACGGCATGCCGCGCCGCTGGCCGGAAGGCGCTTGCGGCGTGCTCGATGAGTCCTACATGCCCTTCGCCGAGCGCCGGCGCCTCGGCGTCCGGCGTGGGGTGGTGCGCATCGGCTCGCTCACGAAGCTGTGGGCGATCCCGGGGCTGCCGGTGGGCTACGCGGTCGCCGAACCCGAGAGGATCGCCCGCATTCGGCGCTTCTTGCCGCCGTGGCCGGCGTCCACGTTGGCGCTCGCGCTCGTGCCCAAGATGCTTGCGCACATAAGCGCGCGCGAGCGCGCGGTCGCCAGGGCGCGCAGAAGGCTCATCGCGTATCTGAAGCAAGCGGGATGGGAGGTGCGCCCAAGCCGGGCGAGCTTCGTGCTCGCCCGGCCGCGCGGCCCGATGCCGGATTGGGATGCGCATCGCATCCTCGTGCGTACGTTCCCGGAATGGCCGGAGCTTGCGGGATGGGTGCGCCTGGGGCTTCCGCACGGCCGAAGCCATTGGCGCAGGCTGAAGGAGGCGATATGGGAAGCGTGTTGATCCTGGGCGGGGCGCGAAGCGGCAAGTCCGCCCGTGCGATGGCGCTGGCCGAAGCGCACACGCCCCGCCCGATCTATATCGCCACCGCGCCGCGCCTGGACGGCGATGCGGAATGGCGCGCGCGGATCGCGCATCACCGGAAAACCCGCGGCCCGCACTGGCGCACGCTGGAGGAGCCGCTGGCCGTGCCGGAGGCCATCGCCGCGCACGCAAGGCCGGAGACGGCGATCGTCGTGGACTGCCTCACGTTGTGGCTTTTCAACCTGCTCTCGGCAGGGCGCGATGCGGACGCCGCGATCAATGAGCTGTGCCGCGCAGTGGGGGCGTCCTCGGGGCTTTTGCTGCTCGTCGCCAACGAGATCGGGCTTGGCGTCGTGCCGGAGCATCCCGAGGCCCGAAGGTTTCGGGATCTGCACGGGCGCATGAACCAGCGCGTGGCCCAGGCCGTGGATCGCGTGGAGTTCGTCGCGGCCGGGATCCCGATCACGCTCAAAGGAGGAAACCGTGGCTGATGTCTTTCCCATCCGTGCCGAGATCGAAGCGCGGGCCCGCGCGCACCAAGACCAGCTCACGAAGCCTCAGGGGGCGCTCGGCAGGCTTGAGGACATCGCCTGTTGGCTTGCCGCGCGGCAAGGCGATGTGCGCCTGCGGCCGATTCGGCCGTTCATTGCGGTGTTCGCCGGCGATCACGGCGTCTGCGCCGAAGGGGTTTCGGCCTACCCGAGCGCGGTGACGGCCGAGATGGTGCGCAACTTCGCCCGCGGCGGGGCGGCGATCAACGTGCTCGCACGCAAGATCGGCGCCGAGCTTGCCGTCGTGGACGTGGGTGTGGCCGCGGATCTGGAAGCGCTTGCGAACGTGCGGCGAATGAAGGTGCGCCACGGGGCCGGCAACATCTGCCGAGAGCCTGCGATGACGCCGCAAGAATGCGCCCGCGCGATGGACGTGGGCAAAGCGCTCGCGCGCGAGGCCGAGGAGCGCGGCGCCAACCTTCTCATCGCAGGCGAAATGGGCATCGGCAACACCACGCCGAGCGCATGCCTGATTGCGTGGGCGACGGGAGCGCCCCCTGACGCGATCGTGGGGCGCGGCACCGGCGTGGACGAGACAGGCCTGGCGCGTAAACGAGAGGCGGTGCGGCGCGCGCTTCGCCGTGCGCAACCCTCCTCGCCGTTGGAAGCGCTGGCGCAGCTTGGCGGGCTTGAGATCGCGGCCATCGTGGGGTTTTACATGGAGGCGGCGCGCATTGGCGTCCCCGTGCTGCTGGACGGTTTCATCAGCGCCGCAGCGGCGCTGATCGCCGAGGCCATCCAGCCGGGCACGAAGCAATGGATGCTGGCAAGCCACCGCTCGGCGGAGCAAGGGCATGCGCGGGCGCTTGCCGCGCTTGGCCTTGCGCCGCTTTTCGATCTCGGGATGCGCCTGGGCGAAGGCACCGGCGCGGCGCTCGCCGTGCCGATCGTGCAGGCGGCGGTGGCGCTTCACAACGAAATGGCGACCTTCGCCGAAGCGGGCGTGCACGGGCGCAGCGATGCGCGTTGAGGGTCTCTGGGCGGCGCTGGGCTGGTTCACGGCGCTGCCCGCGCCCAAGCATGCGCAACCGGCTGCGATCGGCCAAGCGATGCCGTGGCTGCCTGCGATCGGGCTTGGTTTGGGCGCGCTCTACGCAGGCCTTGCCGCGGCGTTCGGCGCGCATCCGCTCGTGGCCGGGTGGCTCGTGGCGCTCGCCAGTCTCCTGCTCACCGGCGGCATGCATCTCGATGGCCTCGCGGATCTCGTGGATGCGCTCGCGGCCGCACACGCCGACGCCCGCCGCTTCCACCGCGTGCGCCGCGAACCCACGATCGGAAGCTTGGGGGCCGCAAGCATCGCGATCATCGTCTGCGGCAAGGCAATGGCGGCAGCGGAGCTTGCGCATGCGTCCGCATCGTGGGCGCTCGTGCTTGCGCCGGCATGGGCGCGCGCGGCCGCAAGCCTGTGGCTGATCTATGCACCACCGGAAGGCGCTTCCTCGCTTGGCCAGGCGGCGCGGGAAGGCATGGCTCCAGCGCCCGCATGGATCTGGACGAGCGCGCTTTCGGCGGCGATGCTGGGGGCGCTGGGGTTGGGCCCTCTGATGATCGCATGGATATGCATGCTTCTCGTGGGCCTCGTCATCCGGCGATGGGCGCGCGGCGCGCATGGCGATGCGCTCGGCGCTGGGATTGAGTGCACGGAGTGCCTGCTTTGGGGCATCTTTGCGCTATGAAGACGCGCTGGCTCGGGCTGTTGGGCCTCGTCGCCGCAAGCCTTGCGCTTGCGCTTGCCGCCGGCGGCCATTGGATCTGGCCGAGGCCCCACCTGGATCCGGTGGACGCGACGGTGCTATGGCAGCTTCGTCTGCCGCGGGCGCTGGCCGCGTTCGCGGTGGGGGCGTTGCTTGCGCTGGCCGGCGCATGGCTGCAGGTGATGCTTGTGAATCCTTTGGCCGAGCCTTACATCCTCGGCGCGGCAAGCTGCGGCGCGCTCGGCGCAGCTATGGGGCTGTGGCTCGGGCACGGACAGGGCGCGGTGGCGGCCGGCGCATGGATCGGCGCGATGGGAAGCGTTCTTCTGCTTGCGCGCTTTTTTCCGCTTGGGCGGGTGCGGCTGCTCTTGGCCGGCGTGGTGCTCGGCGCTTTTGCGTCTGCGCTTTTGTCCATCGTGCTCGCGCTGATCTCGCCTTGGCAGATGGAAGCCGCCATCGGCTGGCTTTTGGGCGATCTTGGGCGGATGGGCGTGCCGACTCCATGGCTTTGGGGCGCACTTTTGGCGCTGCTTGGCGCAGGCTGGATGCTTGCCGATTCGCTTGATCGGATGATGCTGGGGGAGATGCTCGCACGGCAACATGGCGTGGATGTGGCGCGGATGCGAATATGGCTTGCATGGCTTGCGAGCCTTGCCACCGCCACGGCCGTGGCCGCAGCCGGCACGATCGGCTTCGTGGGCCTGATCGCGCCGCACGCGACCCGGCTCGTTTTCGGCGCGCGCCACCGCGTGATGCTGCCTGCGGCCGCGCTGTCAGGCGGCGCGTTCCTCGTGTTTGCGGACACGATCGCGCGCACGATCGCAGCGCCGATTGAGCTTCCCGTCGGCGCGATCACGGCCATCTTCGGCGCGCCGCTGTTTCTTTACCTTTTGGTGAAACGATGACGCTTCAAGCCGAACATCTCGTCGTTGCCCGCAACGGCCGTGTGGTGCTTGATCATGTAAGCTTGCGCCTTACGGAGGGCACGATCACGGTGATCCTCGGCCCCAATGGCGCCGGAAAGAGCACGCTGCTTTTGACGCTGGCAGGGCTGCTTGCCCCCGTGCAAGGCCTCGTGCGCAT
>CAZTLD010000035.1:0-9889 GCA_964614395.1 uncultured Zetaproteobacteria bacterium | reverse complement strand
GGGGTGTCGCGCACGATCTCAACAACCTTCTTGCGATCGTGCTCGGCCAGGCCGACCACATCCTCGAGCAGCACCCGGAGCTGAAGCCGGAGATCGCCCCGATCGCAGAGGCTGCGGAAAAGGGCGGTGCGCTGTGCCGGGGTCTGCTCGCGTTCGCCGGCAAGGGCGGGCAGGAGCGTCGGCGCGTGCATCCGCAAGAGGTGCTGGAAGGCACGCTGCTCTTGCTGCGGGCGTCGCTGCCTTCCCAGGCCAGGCTGGAAGCGCGCATACCCCGGCGCATGCCGCTTCTGCACGCCGATCCGGTGCAGCTAAGGCAAGCGGTGTTCAACATCGCGCACAACGCGATCCAAGCCGTGAGCGAGCGCGGAGGGCTTGTCGAGATTTCCGCTGCCGCCGTGGACGGGAAAGGGCTCGATTGGGCGGCGCACCAGCAGCCGCCTGCGCCGCAGGCGGTGGTGTTCACGATCCGCGACGACGGGCCGGGCATTCCTCCCGAGCTGCAGGAGAAGATTTTCACGCCGTTTTTCACGACGAAGGCCGAGGGCACGGGGCTGGGGCTGGCCGTCGCCGAAGGGATCGTGCGCGCGCACGGCGGCTGGATCGAACTCGAAAGCTCTCCTGGGAAGGGCACGGTGTTTCGCCTTGTGGTGCCCGCCTTGGACGCATGGGCGGAGCCAGAGGCCCAAGCAGCGGAAACGGAAGCGGCGCCCTCCTCCATCGGCCGCGGGCGCACGGCATTGGTCGCCGACGACGAGCCGTTGGTGCGCCGCCTCACGGCGCAGGCGCTCAAGCGCATGGGCTTTGCCGTGATCGAGGCCGAAGACGGCGCCGAGGCGCTGGAAAAGCTGCGCGCCCATCCGGAGATTGAGCTCGCCGTGCTCGATGTGCACATGCCGAAGATGACGGGGCTGGAAGCGCTCGAAGCGATTCGGCGCGAGCGCCCGGCGGTGAAGACGATCGTGCTGAGCGGCTACGCCGAGGATCGCAAGCAAAGCCCGGTGCAGCCCGATGCATGGTTGATGAAGCCGATCCGGCGCAAAGCGCTGGAAGAGACCGTCGCCGAGGTGCTCGGTGGCTGAGGATCCGATTGCGGCGGCTGCGGAGCGGGCGCTTGCGGCGCTGCCGGAGCGGTTTTTCTCCGCGCTTTCCGGTGTCGTGATCCTCGTCGAAGACGAGGCCGACGCGGAGCTGTGCGCACGGATGGGGGTTGAGGATCCCTTGGAGCTGCTCGGCGTGTTCGAAGGGCTCCCCATAGGCGAAGAGCGCGCCGGGCGCGTGCCGGACTGCATTCGGCTGTTCCGGCGCGCGATCGAGGCGGAGGCCGCGCGCGCCGGGATCCCGCTGGAGCAATGCGTGCGGGAGACGATCTATCACGAAATCGGCCACTATTTTGGGTTGAACGATGAGGAACTCGCGCAGCTCGGCCTCTGAGGCGCGCGCCCGCGTGGAGGCTTTGGCCCGCATGCTGGAGGGGCTGGTGGCGGGCAAGGAGGAGGAAATCCGGCTCGTGCTGCTTGCGCTGATCGCGGGCGGGCATGTGTTGATCGAAGACGTGCCCGGCGTGGGCAAGACCACGCTGGCCGAGGGGCTGGCGCGGGCGCTGGGCGCGGACTTCGGCCGCATCCAGTGCACCGCGGACATGTTGCCTGCGGACATCGTCGGCGTGGAGGTCTTCGATCCAGGAAAGCAAGCGTTCGTGTTCCATCCCGGGCCGATCTTTCACGAGATCGTATTGGTGGACGAGATCAACCGCGCCACGCCCAAGGCGCAATCGGCGCTTTTGGAGGCGATGGCCGAGCGCCAAGTCACAATCGAGCGGCGCACCTATCCCCTTTCCGAGCGCTTCTTCGTGATCGCGACGCAAAACCCGATCGAACACACGGGTGTGTTCGCGCTTCCGGAGGCGCAGTTGGATCGGTTCTTCGTGCGCTTCTCGCTGGGTTACCCGGACGAGGCGGCCGAGCGCCGGATGCTTCTGGGCGAAGCCGGCCGCGAGCGGCTCGACGAGGTTGAGCCGGTGCTCGGCTGGGCGGAGGTGGAGGCGGCGCGCCGCGAGGCGCTCGCGGGACCCCCGCCGGAGAGGCTCGTGGAGTATCTCCTGAGGCTTGTGCGCGCCTCGCGCGCGCACCCAAGCTTTAAGCTCGGCATTTCGCCGCGCGCGGCCAAGGACCTTTTGAAAGCGGCGCGCGTGCACGCATGGCTCGAAGGCCGCGTGCCGGCCGCGGCCGACGTGCAGGCGGTGCTTGCGCCGTGTGTCGCGCATCGCGTGATCCCGGCCGAAGGGGATGCCGTTGCTGCGCTTGCTGAGCTCGTGGCTGAAGTCCCGATCCCCGGCTGACGCCGGCATCCAGCTTCCGCCGTGGTTGGAGCGGGGGCTTGCAAGCCTTACGCGCGCGCGCCTCAGGCTGGGTCGCTGGGAGATCGGCGCCACGGAAGCGGGCTGGGTGTGGCTGGGGGCGTGGCTCGGGGCCTTGGCGGCGGCGCTCTACTCCGGCAACAACCTCGTCTACCTCGTCGTTTCGCTGCTGGGCGTGCAGGGCGTGTGGCTTTTGAGCGAGGCACGACAGGTGCTCGCCGCGGTGCGGCTGGGGGGGCTTGCGCGTGCGCATCTTGCGCAAGGGTTGACGGCGCCGCATCCGAGGCTTCCATGGCCTGCGCGCGTGCGCATCGAGACAGCGCTGCCGCTGGACGCCGCCATCATGGATGACGGAAGCCATGCCAAGCTCGAGGTGCGGCCGCGGGCCTGTGCGCGCGGCGTGTACCGCACGGCCACGGTGCGGCTGGAGACGAGCGCGCCCGGCGGCGTGTGGCGGCTTGGCTTGAAATCCCCGTGTGCGATCGAGTGGATCGTGCCTGCCGCCGCCCCTGCTTGGCATTGGGCGACGGAAGGGGCGGGGCTTCCCACGGATCTGCGCCCCTATGCGCCGGGCGATGCGCGCTCCCGCATCCACTGGCGGCGCTCCGCGCACGCCGAGCCCCACCGCTGGGTCGTGAAAAAGCCCGAAACCGCGGGCGAGGAGACGGACACGCTCACCGTGGATCTGCGCTTGCACGGCCAGCCGCCGGAGGCGTTCGAGCGCTTGATCGCGACCGCATGGGAGCTCGTGAACAGCGGGAATCTGCGCACCTTGTATCTGCACGCCACGCGCATTGAGCTTTCCGATGCGCAAGGCCGGATCGCGGCGGCCCGAGCGCTGGCGACCGCGCAACCGCAGGCCACACCCCCCGCCGTGCACGGGATGCTGCTCAGCCTCGGGGATAGCCGATGAACGCGCGCGCGCTGCAGGCGGCCGAGCGCAGCACATTGGCGGCATTGTTCGCTGGGGTTGCGGCGCTGGCGCTATCCCCGTTCGTCTCGCCGGCAAGTTGGTTTGTGGCGGCGCTGGCGGTCGGGGCGCGGGCGCTCGTCGGGCCGCGGCTTGGCGTTGGCGAATATGCAGCCTCCATGCTCGGGTGGCTTGCGTTTGCGGTGGGGCTTGTGCGGCTGGCGACGGGCACGGGCTGGGTGGTGGTGTTCGCCGAGTTTCTGCTTTGGCTTGCAGCGGCGGTGGCGCTGGAGGAGGCCTGCCTGCGCAACTGGCTGCACCGGCTGATCGCGGGCGGGTTTTTGGTGTTCGCTTCCACGGTGCTCACCGATTCGGTGCTGCTGGCCGTGCCGTTGGTGCTGTGGATCGCGGCGATGACGCGCGCGATGATCGTGCTCGATCAGATCGCCTCCTTGGGCGAGGCTCTGCCCACGCCGCGCTTGGCCCGAAGGGCCGCGGCGCTCGCTGTGGCGGCGGTGCTGGTCTTCGTGGCGCTGCCGCGCTTTGGCGCGCGCGGGCCGTTGCAGCCGGTGCAGCCGATGCGGCATGTGAGCGGCTTCAGCGACCGGGTGGGGCTGGATGCGTTCGGGGTGTCTCCGGACGACACGATCGTGATGCGCGTCGAGCCGCTCGATCCGGCCGCGCGCCGCTGGCTTCAGCGCAAGCTTCCAGGGCTTTACTGGCGCGGGGCGGTGCTATCCGCCTTCCGCGGGGGCGAGTGGAGGCGCGCTCCGGCCCGCTGGGCGCATGCCCCTGCTTCGGCGGGGCTTGCCTCATTGGCGCTTTACCGCGAGGCGGTGGATCACCCGTACCTCGTGCTCCCGGAAGGATGGACGCCGAGCGGAAAGATGCGGGTTCTCGTAAGCGACGCCGGCGAGCGGCGGCTGGTCTCCCAGCCCACGCGGCGGATGCGCGTGCTGCTTGCGCAAAGCAAGGAAAAGCTGCCGCTTCGCCCCCCGATTCCGCTTGAGACCGACACGCACGGCATCCCCGAAAGCGTGCGCCGGTGGGCGGAAGGCTTTGCTGGAACGCCGCGCGAGAAGCTCGCCGCGGCGATGCGCGAGCTTAGAAGCTGGCGCTATGCGCTTTCGGTGCCTGGCAAGGGCGCGCTTCTGGATGCGTTCATCCGCACGCGCACCGGCTACTGCGAGCTGTTTGCGACGACGCTTGCGCTGAGCCTGCGCCTTTGGGGGGTGCCGGCGCGCGTCGTGCACGGCTATCTGGGCGGCGAGTGGAACGAGACCGGCGGCTATGCGCTCGTGCGCGCCCGCCATGCGCACGCGTGGGTGGAGGCGTGGCTCGACGGCCGCTGGGTGCGGCTGGACCCCACACCGCCTGCCCGCCGTTCGGCGCTGGCCCGCCCGTGGCCCAAGTGGATGCAGCTTTGGGATGCGGTGCGGCTGGCGTGGTACCGCTATGTGCTGGAGTTCGAAAGCGCAGACCGATCCCGGCTTTGGCGGGCGCTGCAAGAGATGCTTGCGTGGATCGCCGGCCTTGCGGCATTGATCGCCACTGGCTGGGTGATCTGGCGCGCACGCCGCGTGGACTGGGAGTGGGCGCTTGTGGACTGGTGGCTGAAACGACACGGCATCGTGCGAAAACCGCATGAGCCGCTTCGCTTTCTCGCGCCAGCAGGCGTGCGCCCCGAGGCGTGGGATGCGTTCGTGCGCTGGTGGGAAAAGCGGCGCTACAATGAAGGCCGCGCAGGCCTTGGCGCGCTTGCGCGGGCGCTTCGGGCGCTAGAAAAGTGAGATCTGCTCGCCCTGCCCCGGCGGCCTGAAGCGAGCAAGATCAAGCGCAGGCGGCTCGGCGAAGCCGAGCGCCTTGTGCGCGAGCGCAAACCGGCGCGCGATCAGCTCCGCGCGCGGCCCGCGGCCGGTCATGCGCACGCCGAACGTGCTTTCGTAGAGCTTGCCTGCGCGCAGATCCCGCACCGCCCGCAGCACGGCCGCCTTCGCGTCCGGCCGGTGCTTTTCCAGCCACGCCTCAAAAAGAGGCGCGATCTCGTGCGGCAGCCTCAGCACCACATAGGCCGCCCACTGCGCGCCGTGCGCGCGCGCCGCCTTCAAGATGCCTTCAAGCTCGTGCTCGGTGAGCTTCGGGATGATGGGTGCGGCCATCACGCCGACGGGCACGCCCGCTTGCGCAAGCTGTTGCATCGCCCAAAGCCTGCGGCTGGGCGTGGACGCGCGCGGCTCCATCGTGCGCGCAAGCTTCGCATCCAGCGTGCTGATGCTGAACGAGACATGCACAAGCCCAGCTTGCGCCATCTTCGCCAGCAGATCGAGATCGCGCACGATAAGCGCCGACTTCGTGACGATCGTGCAAGGCGCGCGCGCCTCCCACAGCACGGACAGGATGCGGCGCGTAAGCTTGAGCTTGCGCTCGATCGGCTGGTAGGCGTCGGTGTTGATGCCCACGGCGATCGGGGTCTCGAGCCTTCCGATCTTGGCGAGATCCCGGACGAGCTGATCGGCGATGTTGGGTTTGTAGAAGATCTTCGTTTCAAAGTCGGTGCCGGGCGAGAGATCCCAGTAGGCGTGCGTGGGGCGGGCAAAGCAGTAGATGCAGCCGTGCTCGCAGCCGCGGTACGGGTTGATGGACAAGGAAAACGGCACATCGGGCGAGTTGTTGCGCGAGATCGCCGAACGGCACGGCTCGGGGATGTATTCGGTGCGAGGATCGGGATCCGGCGTTTCGTCCGCCCACACTTCGGCGAACCGCGGCCGGATGCGCAGCGTCGCCCCGCGTTTGGGAAGCTTGGCTTTGCGCATCAATACGGCTCCTGGTCGCTTGGCATCGGAAGTGGTGCGGCGGCAACGCGCCGCACCCGCGTGTGCATCGTGCCGTCGTCGTTGAGCCTGATCCAGCGCCAGCCGATCGGCTCGACGGAAAAGGTGATGCGTTCCGAGCCTTGTGCAAACTGGATGCAGGTGGACGGGGTTCCGAACAGCCGCACGCCGCCGCGCTCCAGCGCGAGCGCCTGATGCGCATGCCCGAACACGACCGCGCGCAGCTCCGCGTGGCGCTTGGCGATCTCCCAGAACTGCTCTGCGTCTTCAAGCCCCATCGCATCCAACCACGGCGTGCCGACCGGCACCGGCGGATGATGCATCGCGATCAGCACAGGCTTGCCGCGGGCGTCGGCGAGCGCCTCCTCAAGGCGCGCAAGCTCCCTTTTCCCCAGCCGGCCGCCGGGGGATGCGGCGGGATCGTGCGTGTTCAGCGCCAAGATCCGCCAGCCGCCCAGCATGAGCCCTTCGTCCTGCGCAAGCGGCGGTATCCCCAGCCGCGGAAACAGCGTGGAGAAAAGCGCGCGTTCGTCGCAATGGTTGCCAGGGCTGACGCGCACATGCCGCGCCCATCCCGCGACGGATTCGGCAAGCCGCGCATAGGTCTCGGCGCGTTCGTCCTGCGCGAGATCGCCGGTGAGCAGCAACAAATCCGGCCGCGGAAACATGCGCTTGGCGTCGCGAAGCGCGGCCCGGAAGGTCTCCCAGGTGCGCACGCCTTTGAGCGCGCCGGCTTCGTCCGCGAATAGGTGCAGATCCGTAAGCTGCACGATCGTCGCGCTAGCCATGCAACACCAGCCCCAGAAACTTGAGATAGGCAAGCTCCGGCATCGCAAGCGGCCACGGGTGATCCTCGGCCTGCCCCCCCTGATAGACGACGCTTGCGCTGCGCCCGGCCTCACGCACGCCCTTGAGCACGGCGCGGCGGAACATCTCCATCGGCACCACCGCCGAGCACGAGGCGATCGCAAGCATCCCGCCGGGGGCGACCACTTGGGCGGCGAGTCTCGCGAGCTTCTGATAGCCGTAAAGCGCCTTGGAAAGCTGGCTTTTGTGCTTCGCGAACGCTGGCGGGTCGCACACGACGAGGTCAAAGCGCGTGCGCTCGGCGGCCATCGCAGCAAGCGCCTCCATCGCATCGGCCTGATGCGCGGAAAAGCGCGCGCTCAGCCCGTTGGCCTCGGCGTTGGCGCGCGCGTAGCCCAGCGCCCGTGCGGAGACATCCAGCGCCACCGCCTCCTTCGCGCCGCCTGCGAGCGCATGCAGCGCAAAGCCGCCGACATAGCTGAACGCATCGAGCACCCGCTTGCCCCGCGCCATGCCGCGAATCCAGCGCCGGTTCGTGCGCTGGTCGTAGAAGTAGCCGGTTTTTTGGCCGAAAAGCGCATGGCAGCGGAAGACAAGGCCATGCTCCTTGGCGACAAGCTCCCCGTCGCCCTCGCCGCGCAGGCGCTTGTTTTCCAAGGGAAGCCCTTCCTTTTCGCGGCCGGGTATCCGATGGTGCGCGAAGATCGCGCGGGGGCGCGCGATGCGCTCGATCGCATCGAGAATCTTGTCAAGCTCGCGGTCGATGCCGGCCGTGTGCGCCTGCACGACGATTTGATCGCCGTAGCGGTCGACGACCAGCCCCGGCAGCCGATCGCCCTCGCCGTGCACCCAGCGCCAGTGCTCGCCGCCGACGAGTTCCTCGCGCCAGCGCGCGGCTTCAGCAAGCCGCTCCTCCCACCATTTCGGCTTGAGTTCCCGAAGCAAGCTCTTGGAGATAAGGCGCGCCGCGATCACATTGTCCGGATGCGCATAGGCGGTGCCGATCGGCGTGCCTGCGGCGGAATAGACATGAACGAGCCCCCCGGGGCCGTCCACATGAAGGGACGCGATTTCGTTGTCGTAGATCCACAGGCGCCCCCGCTTGAGCGCCCGCTCCTCGTGCGGCTTGAGCACGAGCCGGCCTGGCGTCATCGGCGTGCGCGCTTTTTGCGCCGCGGCTTTTTGCCCTGGCTGCGTGGGGGGAGCTTGTCCTTGCCCAGCCCGGCCGGCACCGCATCCGGATGCGTGGGCTCGCCGATGTCCACGAGTTCGTCCGTGATCGCCGCGCGCGGGATCGTGCGCTGGATGTACTCCTCGATCGCGGGAAGGTTCCACGCCGTCTTCTCGCAGGCGAACGAAATCGCCGTGCCCGTGGCGCCTGCGCGCGCGGTGCGACCGATGCGGTGCACATAGTCCTTCGGGTCTTCCGGAAGGTCGAAGTTGAACACATGCGAGACCATCGGAATGTGCAGCCCGCGGCTGGCGACATCGGTCGCAACAAGCACCTTGATCGCGCCGGTTTGCAAGTCTTCAAGGATCTTGAGCCGCTTTCTTTGCCGCACATCCCCGGAGAGCAGCCCCACCGGAAAGCCATAGCGGGCCAAGGCTTGCGCCACTTCCTCGGCGGTGCGTTTTTCGTTCGTGAACACGATCGCGCGCACGACCGGCTCCCGCCGCAAAAGCCCCACGAGCAGCGGGATCTTTTCCTCCATCGCCGGGAAGTAGACGCGCTCGTCGATGCGCTCGGCGGCCACGGAACCTGTTTCCGCGCGCACGACGAGCGGCTCGCGCATTTGCGCATACGCAAGCTCGAGCGTGCGCGGCGAAAGAGTGGCGGAAAACAGCATCGTTTGCCGCATGCGCGGCGGCGGCATCTTTTTGAGCAGCCAGCGCAGGTCGCGGATGAACCCGAGATCGAACATGCGATCCGCCTCGTCGATCACGAGCACATCGAGCGCCCGCAACCCGAACGCGCCGCGGCGCGCGAAGTCGATGAGTCTGCCCGGCGTGCCGATCAAAAGATCAAGACCGGGCACGAAGCCCTTGGTTTGCTTTTCCAGCGGCACGCCGCCAAAGACGAGATGCTGCGTGATGGAAGTGTGGCGGCCGAGGCGCTCGGCTTCCTGCGCGATCTGCACCACAAGCTCGCGCGTGGGTGCGATCACGAGCGCCCGAATGTCTTTCGGCGTGCGCTTCTTTTTCGGTCGGCGGCGGAGAAGATGCGCGAATGTCCCGAGCAAAAACGCCACCGTTTTCCCTGTGCCGGTGCGGCCCTGGCCCACGACATCCCGGCCTTCGAGAAGCGCAGGCAGCGTTTTTTCCTGCACCGGCGTGAGCGTCTCAAAGCCCAGCTCTTCGATCGCCTGTGCGAGTTCTTGGGGTAGATCAAGCTCGGAAAAGCGCATGCGGCGATGCTAAGGCCTTTTGCCGCAGCGATAAACGCGTTTTCAGAACTCGATCCCCTGCTCGGCCATGATGCCGGACTCAAAGGCGTGTTTGACCTTTTTCATTTCGGTGACGGTGTCGGCAAGTTCGATGAGCTCAGGCGGCGCGCCGCGCCCCGTCAGCACGAGGTGCATCCAATGGGGCTTGCGCGCGCGGATTTCGCGCGCGACTTCGCCGGCGTCCAGCCATCCGTAGTGGATGCAGTAGCAGATTTCGTCGAACACGACGAGATCGTGCTGCGCTTCGTCGAGCGTAGCCAAGCAAAACGCCCATATCCGCCGCGTGGTGGCGCGATCCTGCTCCGGGTTTTGCGTATCCCAAGTGAAGCCGTCGCCGAGCGCGTGCCAGTCGATGTTGGCGAAGCGCTCGGCAGCTTTCTGCTCGCCCGTCTTCCACTTGCCCTTGATGAACTGGATCACGCGCACCTGCATGCCCCAGCCGGCGGCGCGAAACGCCATGCCGAACGCGCTCGATGATTTCCCCTTGCCCTCTCCGGTGAGCACGACGATGCGCCCGTGCCGCCTGGATTTGCGCTTCATC
>CAZTLD010000034.1:0-9947 GCA_964614395.1 uncultured Zetaproteobacteria bacterium | reverse complement strand
GGCGTGCGCCGCGGCATTGGGGGTGCGCGCATTGCGTGGGCTTGCCGGCTAGTCTTCCCCCATGTTCACCGGGATCGTTCAAGATGTCGGCCGGATCGTGCGCTTGGCGCGGGGGGCGCGCGGCGCGCGCATGGAGTTGAGCACGCGGCTGGATCTCAGCCGCATTGCGATCGGCGATTCGGTGGCCGTGGACGGCTGCTGCCTGACCGTTGTGGACAAAGGTGAGGGTAGGCTCGCCTTCGACCTTTCCGAGGAAACGCTTTCGCGCACGCGCTTTGCCCGGCTTGCGCCGGGAGCGCGCGTGAACCTGGAGCCGGCGCTGCGGGTGGGCGATCCACTGGGCGGGCATTGGGTAAGCGGCCATGTGGATGCGCTGGGCGAGGTGGTGGAGCTTGCCCCCGCCGAGGACGGCGCCTCGTTCGTCGTGCGCCTTCCCGACGCGCTTTTGGGCTATGTCGCCGTCAAGGGCTCGGTTGCGATCAACGGCGTAAGCCTTACCATCAATGCGATTGAAGGGGACTGCATCCGCATGCACCTGATCCCGCACACGCTTGCGCACACGAATCTGGGCGAGATGGCGGGCGCTTGCGTGCATGTGGAGGTGGACTTGATTGCGCGCTATCTCGCGCGCTGGCTGGAAGTGTATGGAGTGAGGCGATGAAGCTGGCCACGGTTCCGGAGCTGATCGAGGAAATCCGCGCCGGGCGCATGGTGATCCTCGTGGACGATGAGGATCGCGAAAACGAGGGCGACTTGGTGCTCGCCGCGGAGTGGGTGACGCCGGAGGCGATCAACTTCATGGCGAAATACGGCCGAGGGTTGATCTGCTTGGCGCTCACGCAAGCGCAGGTGGACAAGCTCCGGCTTCCGCTGATGGTGAAGGATCCGAACGAGAAGTTCAAAACGAACTTCACCGTCTCGATCGAGGCGGCGGAAGGGGTCACGACCGGCATCTCCGCCTTCGATCGCGCGCGCACGATTCGCGCCGCGATCGCCGACGACGCAGGCCCCGATTCGATCCGCACCCCGGGGCATGTGTTTCCGCTTATGGCGCGCAACGGCGGGGTGCTCGTGCGCGCCGGCCACACCGAGGCGAGCGTGGACCTCGCGCGCCTGGCGGGGCTCAAGCCTGCGGCGGTGATCTGCGAGATCATGAACGAGGACGGCACGATGGCGCGGCTTCCGGACTTGCTGCGCTTCGCCGAGCGCCACGGCCTCAAGGTGGGCACGATCGCCGATCTGATCCGCTACCGGCTTGAGCACGAAAAGCTCGTGCATCGCGAGGTGGAGGCCTGGCTCCCCACCGAGTTCGGCCGCTTTCGCATCGTCGGCTACACGAACGATGTGGACGATGCCGAGCATGTGGCGCTCGTGATGGGGCATCCGTCGCCGGACAAGCCGGTGCTCGTGCGCGTGCACTCGGAGTGCCTGACCGGCGATGTGTTCGCCTCGCGCCGCTGCGACTGCGGCTCGCAGCTGCACGCGGCGATGCGCCGCATCGCCGAGGCGGGCGAAGGCGTGCTTTTGTATCTGCGGCAGGAGGGGCGGGGCATCGGCCTTCTGAACAAGCTGCGCGCCTACGCGCTGCAGGACGAAGGCGCGGACACGGTGGAGGCCAACCTGAAGCTCGGCTTCAAGCCCGATCTGCGCGACTACGGGATCGGCGCGCAGATCCTGCGCGATCTCGGCGTGCGCAAGATGCGGCTGATGACGAACAACCCGCGCAAGATCATCGCGCTTGGCGGGTTCGGGCTGGAGGTGGTCGAGCGCGTGCCGCTGACCCTTCCCCCCAATCCGGACAATCTGCGCTACCTGCGCACGAAGCGCGACAAGCTCGGGCACTGGCTTGCCGTGGACGAGGGCGGGGCATGAGCCGCTGGCGCGAAGTCGCCCCCCCGAGGCTGGATGCGTCGGCGCTGCGCGTGGGTATTGTGGCGGCGCGCTTCAACCGGCCGATCGTGGATGCGCTTTTGCGCGGGGCGCTGGATGCGCTTCGTGCGATGGATGCGTGCGAGGATCAATGCACGATCGTGCGCGTGCCCGGCGCGCTGGAAATCCCCACCGTGGCGGCGGCGATGGCGGATCGCGGCTGGGATGCGATCGTCTGCCTGGGCTGCGTGATCCGCGGCGACACCGATCACTACCTGCATGTGTGCCGTGTCGCGATGGATGGCGTCGGAAGGATCGCTGCGCGCGGCACGGTGGGCGTGGGCAACGGCATCCTCACCGTGAACGACGAGGCCGAGGCGTGGGCGCGCGCAGGCGGCGTCCACGGCAACAAGGGCGCGGAGGCCGCGCAGGCCGCGGTGGAGGTGGCGCTTGCGCTGAGGGCGCTGGGGGGCGCCCGATGACGCAGCGCGGGCGAAGCCGCCGGCTTGCGCGCCGCTCCGCGGTGGAGGCGCTGTATGCGTGGCAGGCGGGTGGTGCGGACGCGGCGGAGCTTCCGCGGGTGTTGGCCGAGGTCCTTGGGCGCGAGGATCGCCGGCAGCAGGACGAGGCATTCGTGCGCGAGGCGGTGCTCGGCGTGGCCGAGCATCGGGCGGAGCTGGACGAGGCGATCGGGCAGGCGGCGCGCGGGCGGTCGCTGCGTTCGATCGGCGCGATGGAGCTCGCGATCTTGCGCCTCGGCGCTTGGGAGCTGCGCTATCGGCTGGAGATTCCGTATCGGGTCGTGATCAGCGAGGCGTTGCGGTTGGCGGGCAAGTTCACGGAGCCGGCCGCGAAGCGCTTCATCAACGGGGTGCTCGATGCGCTCGCGCGCCGCTGGCGCGCGCTGGAAGTGGAAGGCGGCGCCCAGAAGATCGCGCCGCGCCGCGCCTCTTAGGCTGCGATGGCGGCGGAGGCGCGCTTTCGCACCCAGCCCCCGGAGGGGATGGCGCCGGTGCTGCTCGGGCCCAGCCGCATGGCCCGCCGGCTGGGGCAGGCGCTTTCCCGCATCGCCCGCAGCGAGCTTCCGTTTCTGATCGTGGGCGAGTCGGGGCTGGGCAAGGCCGCGGTCGCGCGCTTCGTGCATGCGCACAGCCGCCGCGCAACGCAACCGTTCGTCGCCGTGGATTTGGGGGTGCTTCCGCCGGAGCGGATGGAGGCGGAGCTCTTCGGCGAGGGCGGGGCGCTCGCGCGGGCGGCGGGCGGGACGCTGTTTCTGCGCGAAATCGGCCGACTTCCCCTGCGCGCGCAGGCGCGGCTTGCCGAGTATTTGGAGCGGCGCCACAACGCCGACGAGGGCGCGCGCATCGCGGCGTCGGCAAGCGAAGATCTCGCGCAGTGCATTGCCGCCGGCAGGTTCTCCGAGCCGCTCTACGAGCGTTTGAGCGCGCTGTCCGTGGCGCTGCCGCCGCTGCGCGAGCGCCGCGAGGATGTGCCGACGCTGGCCGAGTATTGGCTGGCGCGCGCCTGCTCGGCGCTGGGGTTTGCGCCGCCGCCGGTGGAGCCGTCGGCAATGAAGGTGCTCGCCGCCTACGACTGGCCCGGCAACCTGCGCGAACTGCGGCAGGTGATGCACAGGCTCGCGGTGCTCGCGCCGGGGCCGGCGATCACGGTCGGCGATGTCGCGCTTGCGCTGGCGCACGCCGGCCTTTCCGAGGGGCGGGAGACGCTGGCCGATGCGGTGCGGCGCGCCGCGCGCCGCTATCTCGCGCAACTGGGCGCGGCGGATGCGGCCGAGCTCTACCGGCAGGTGCTCGCGCAGGTGGAGCCGGCGCTGCTGGCCGCGGTGTTGGAGCACACGCGCGGGCATCAGCTGCGCGCCGCGCGTCTTCTCGGCATCAACCGCAACACGCTGCGCAGCATGCTTCGCCGCTATGGGCTCAATCCCGAAGACTTCAAATGACCTCGCCTGCTTGAACGCACAAGCGCGTGGGGTAGGCTGCCCGTTATGCGGCGCGTGCTCGTGTGGACGCTGATCTTCGCCACGCAGGCGATCGCGATCACGCCAACCCTGCCGGCCACCGAGTGCAAGCCGGCCGTGGAGCGCATCGCCGAGCATGCGGCGATGCACGAAGGCCACGATCACACCATGCACTGGTTTGCCGACTGGGGGACGCTCCGCATCGAGTGCGGCTGCGGCTGCCATGCGAGCCTAGACGGGCTTCCGATGCAGCTTGCGCCGCATGCGCCGGCCTGCGCGCCGCAGGTCTTTTCCGTTTCCGTGTCCTTTTTGGACGAACTTCCGGAACGAAAGGCCGTTCCCCGCACCTTTCCGAAGGATTCTCCTCCTCCGAAACGCGCCTAGGCCGCGTTTTCTTGCGCCTTTGCGCGTAAGCGCGGCCGCATAGGCCCGACTTATCCAAAAAACTCAAAAAAGGAGGAGGAGCGATGCGTGCGATCCTTGCGCGCGCCGCGGTCTGCGCGGCGTGGTTGATCATGGCGGCGAACGCCCATGCCTACATCGGGCTTTGCTGCGCGAAGTGCGGCGGCAACATGCCGATGGACATTCCAGGCGGCGGCGTGCCCGAGACCTACGAGTTCCGGCTCAAGATCCAGCCCGTGTTCTCCGAGATGCCGGGGCTGCGAAAGGGCACGACGAACCTTGACCCGAGCGCGATCCTCGGGATGCCGGCGATGGGCTACTACATGGCCGCGCCCGAGAAGATGACGATGCGGATGCTGAATCTGGCGCTCGGCTATTCGCTCTCCGAGCGCTGGTTCGTCGGCGCGATGGCGATGTGGATGGACATGAAGATGCCGATGCGCTTCAACCGGATGATGCAAATGCGAACGGGGCGCGCGGGCTTCACGATGCAGGCGCGGGGCTTCGCCGACACGATGCTGATGGCCAAGCGCCTTCTGTATGCGGACGACGTGCAGATCCCGTCCGAGGAGCTTTCGCTGTTTCTGGGGCTTTCCATCCCCACCGGTTCGATCACGAAGCGCAACACGACGCATCCGATGCCGATGCGCCGAAAGGAGCTGTTGCCGTATCCGATGCAGCTTGGCTCCGGCACCTGGGATCCGAGCGTGGGGCTGCTCTGGCA
This sequence comes from uncultured Zetaproteobacteria bacterium, assembly GCA_964614395.1. Taxonomy (GTDB): domain Bacteria; phylum Pseudomonadota; class Zetaproteobacteria; order Mariprofundales; family S012-25; genus CAZTLD01. The sequence goes on along the minus strand of CAZTLD010000034.1, from coordinate 4,974 downwards.
GCAGGCGCGCTCGCCGTGGTGGCGCGGCGTGGATCTGCGCTACACGACGAGGCTCGGCAAGAACAGCCAGGGCTGGGCGCGCGGCGACGTGCTGAACCTGGATGCGTATCTGATGTATCAGCCGCACTACGCGTTCGTGCTCTATGGCGAGGCGAACCTTCGCTGGGAGGGCAAGCTCCGCGGCGAGGCCGAGGAGGCGCGCCTTGGCCGCTCGGGGCATGCGACGATCGGCGATCCGCGCTCGCCTTACACGACGCCGCTGTGGGATCCGCGCAACTACGGGCGCACGACGCTCGCTGCGGCGCTCGGCGTGCAGTGGCAGCCGAAGCCGCTCGTGATCGTGGATCTGGGCGTGCGCGCGCCGGTCTACGAGCGCGTGCGCGGCGTGCAGATGCGCACCGGGGTTTCGGCGATGCTCACGCTTTATTTCGAGATCCCGACCGCAAAGAGTATCCGCGCGCAGAAGGCCGCGGACGCCACACTCGGCTTTTGAAGGAGGATCGCGATGCGAAAGGTTTTCGTGCTTACGCTGCTTGCCTGGGCCGCATCGGCCCACGCGATGGAGATCCCGGATGCAGGCACGCCCGAGGCGAAGGCGTTCGCCGCGCGGTGCAGCCTGTGCCATGCGCTGCCGCACCCGAAAAGGCTCGACTGGGCGCGTTGGCGCGCGATGCTCGCCGTGATGCAGCGCCGCGCGAAGGAGCGGGGCGTGGAGATCCCCGAAGCCGACTGGCGCCTGATCGCCCGCTATCTCCAGCGGCATGCGCGCTAGCCTGATCGCAGCAGGGGCGGCCGCGGCGGCCAGCGCCGTCGCGGCCGCTTCTTTCTTTTGGGAGCTTCCGAAGCGCGCGATGCCCGCGCCACAGCCGGCGGTCGTGCGCGTGGCGGACGGGGCGGAAATTCCGCTTTCGCCGCCCCGTGGCTGGGCGCTCGTGCACTTCTGGGCCGGCTGGTGCGGCCCGTGCCGGCGGGAGCTTCCCGAGCTTGTGCGCGCGGCGAAACGCAAGGGGCTTCCGCTCGTGCTGGTTTCGCTGGACCGAAGCCTGGACGACGCCAAAGCGGCGCTATCCTCGCTTGCGCCGGATGCGGACCAAGCGCTCGCCTACTGGGATGCGGCGCATGCGGCGCGCCGCGCGTATGCGATCCGAGCGCTGCCGACGACTTATCTCGTGCGCGACGGCCGGATCGCCGCGCGCGCGATCGGCCCGCGCGACTGGCGCGCGCCCGCGGCCTGGTCCATCCTGCCCGAATCCGAGCGCCGATAAAGCGGTATAAATCTTGCTAGGTTTCGGCGGTTGCTGCTGAAGGGGGGCGGATGCGGCCAGATCAAGTTGGGCAGTTCATGATCGCGCCGGTGCCGTGCCTGGACGAGCGCGCGCCGCTTCGCGAGGCGGCGGCGGCGCTTGCGGACTCGGGCGCGTCGGCGCTGTTCGTGCGCACGCAGCGGGGGTATCGCCTGTTCAGCGAATACGACCTTGCGGCCGCGCTGGCCTCGGGGGCGGATCTCGCCCGGCCGGCGGCGGCGTGGGCGAAAACGCCGTGGCTCGTGATCCCCGAGGATACGCTGGCGGCGGACGCGGTGCGCGAGATGCTGCGCCGGCACGCGCATTGGCTCGTGGTGGCGGACCGCGAGGGCCAGCCCGTGGGACTGGTGACGATGCGCACGCTGCTGCGCGAAATGGACCTGGGCGACTTTTTCCAGACCCAGCGCATGCGCGATGTGATGAGCACGGCGCCGTTGACGATGCCGCCGGAGGCGAGCCTCTTGGACGCGGCGCAGGCGATGCACGCGCGAAGGATCAGTTGCGTGTTGGTCGGAACGGCGCCGCGGCCGGAGGGCATCTTCACGCTCAGCGACTTGGCGAAGGCGAGCGCCGAGGGCGTGGATCTCGCGCGCACGCCGCTTGCGGCGCGGATGTCCGCGCCGCTCGTGCAGGTGGGGGCGGAGCAATCGCTTCTGGAGGGCGTGGCGGCGATGGTCACCCACGGCGTGCGGCGCGCGGCGGTGGCGGGGGATGACGGCGCGATCGTCGGAATCGTGACGCTCACCGACGTCATCCAGGCGCTGGGCGTGGAGGCCTCTGGCGAAGCGCCGATGCAGGCGCTGCGCGCGATCGCCGAGGCCGCCGGCGCCGAGCACCTGCGCGTGTTCAGCGAAGAGGAGCTGGCGGCGATCATGGACGCGCTGCCGCTGGGCGTGGTGCGGCTGCGCTGGGATCCGGGCGCGCCCCTGCCCGCGGCGCTGGCCGACGCGCCGTGGGCGGGCGAGGCCCAAGGGGCCTTCGTCGTGGACTACGCAAGCCCCAATCTGCGCCGCATCCTCGGCCACGCGCCGGAGGCGATGAAGGAAAAAGACTTTTGGCTTACCCACCTGCACCCGGAGGACTTGGAGACATTCAAGATGCGCGCCGCCGAGCTGTGGGCGCATGGCGCGTTTTCGCATCGCTACCGCTTCCGCCACGCCGACGGGCGCTGGATCTGGGTGGACGAGTGGGTGCGGCTCGTGCGCGACGAAGAGGGGCGCCCGCGGGAGATGATCGTGGCGCTGGCCGACGCCACCCGGCGGGTGGAGGAAGAGCGGCGCGCGTCCGAGCGCGACGAGTTTCTGAAATCGCTCGTGATGGTGGCCCCGTTTGCGATCGGCGTGCTGGACGCGGAAGGAAAGCTCGTGTTCGGCAATCCGGCCGGCGTGCGCATGTTCGCGGCGAAATCCTTTGCGGAGCTGGAAGGGCTGGATCCTGCGGAAGTCCTGCATCCGGACGATCGGGCGCGGGCCAAGCGGCGCATCGCCGACTTTCTGGCCGGCCGCCCGATTCCGCAGCCGGCGGTGTATCGCTTTTTCCGCAAGAACGGCGAGATGTTCTACGGCGAGGTGTGGCACGCGCGCATCGAGCGGCGCAACCAGCCCGCGATGCTGTTCATCACGCTGGATGTGAGCGAGCGCGAAGCGCGCCGGCGGCTGGATCAGGCGCTTGCGGAGGTGTTGGCGCGCGCGGCCGATCCAAGCGAGCCGCTCGCGCCGCTTTTGGAGGCCTGCGCCCGTGCGCTGGAGCAGGAGCGGCCCCACTGGCGCGTGGGGGTGATGCTGCTGGAAGGCCGGCGGCTGCGCCATGCGGCGGCGGGGAGCCTGCCGGCGTTTTACACCGCGGCGATCGACGGCATCGAGATCGGGCCTGAGATCGGCACCTGCGGGCGCGCGGCGCACTTCGGCCGACGGATGATTACCGAGGACATCGAGCGCGATCCCTACTGGGCGCCGGCGCGGGAGCTCGCCCGGCAGGCGGGGCTTCGGGCGTGCTTCAGCGAGCCGATCCGCGCGGCTTCAGGGGAAATCTTGGGCGTGCTTTCGTGCTACGCGGAACGGCCAGGGCAGCCGTCGGCGCTGGATCTGGAGCTGATGCGGCAAACGGCCTCGGTGGCGGCCTCCGTGATCACCCACAAGCGGGCGCAGCAGCGCATCGCCGGGCACGAGCAGATGCTGTCTGCGATCTTTGCGACGATCCCGGACGCGGTGCTGGTGTACACGCCCGAGGCGATCCGCGCGGCCAATCCGGCCGCCGCGCACGCCTTCGGCGCGCCTTCGCCGGAGGAGCTTGCGGGGCGCGCGCCTTTGGAGTTCGTCCACCCGGACGACCGCGAGCGCGCGCGGCAAAGAATCGCGCGCGTGTGGCTCGGCGAGGACGAGGCGGAAACGGAAACGCTTCGCTTCCTGCGCGGCGACGAGGTTTGGGAGGGCGAGGTCAACTGCACGACGCTGACCTTTGACGGCGAGCGGCACATGCTCGCCGTGATCCGGGATGTGAGCGAGCGCGAGCGGCTGCAACGGCAGCTCGCGCAGGCGATGAAGCTGGAGGCGGTGGGGCGGCTCGCGGGCGGCGTGGCGCACGATTTCAACAACATGCTCGCCGGCATGATGGGAAACCTCTTTTTGCTCCGCCGCCGGCTGGGCAAGCAGCCGGAGCTTTTGGCGCGCATCGGCGCGATCGAGCGGCAGGCGCAGCGCGCCGCCGACCTCGTGCAGCAACTCTTGACGTTCGCGCGCAAGCGGAAGCTGGACAAGCGCCCGGTGCGGCTGGACGACCTCGTGCGCGACACGCTCAAGCTGCAGCGCGTGATCCTGCCCGAGAACGTGCGCCTTGAGGTGGATGTGCCCGAGCAGCCCCTGTGGGTGGTGGGCGACGCGACGATGCTTCAGCAGGTGCTGATCAACCTGCTCACGAACGCGCGGGACGCGGTGGCGGATCGGCCCGATGCGCGCATCGCGGTGCGGCTGCGCAGCGAGGCCGAGGCGGTGTGCGCGCGCTGCCACAAGCATGGCGCTTGCGCGCGCCACGGCGTGATCCTGGAGGTGGCGGACAACGGGCCGGGCATCCCGGAAGCGCATCTGGGCAAGATCTTCGAGCCGTTTTTCACGACGAAAGAGGTCGGCAAGGGCACGGGGCTGGGGCTGGCGATGGTGCACGGCACGGTGCAGGAGCACGGCGGCGAGGTGTGGGTGGAAAGCCGCGCGGGCGAGGGGGCGCGGTTTTTCGTGTGCCTGCCGCTGATGCCGGCGCGCGACGACGAATCCGCCCCCGATGCGGGGCAGGCGCCAGAGGGCGAGGGCGAAACGATCCTGCTCGCCGAGGACGAGGAGAGCGTGCGCACTTCGCTGAAAGAGGCGCTGCAGGAGATCGGCTATGCGGTGGATGCGGTGGAGGACGGACGCAAGGCTTGGGAGCGCTTCCGCGCCCAGCCCGAGCGCTATGCGCTGGCGGTGCTCGATGTCGTAATGCCGGAGATGGGCGGCGTGGAGGCGATGCGGCGGATGCGCGAGCTTCGGCCGGATCTGCCGGTGATCTTCCACACCGGCTACGGCGAAAGCGCGCAAGCGGTGGCGGAATACGAAGGCAGCGAGCGCACCCGCTGCTTGCGCAAGCCCGTGCGCATCGAAGACCTCGCCGCTGCGATCGCGGAGATGCTCGACCGCCCCAC
>CAZTLD010000033.1:0-10151 GCA_964614395.1 uncultured Zetaproteobacteria bacterium | reverse complement strand
GCCGCGAGCGGCTTTACGAAAAGCCGCATGGGGACATCCAGCCCGCGCAGTCCCAGGCCTAAGGCGCGCAGCAAGGCTCATCCCCAGCGCCGCAGGATCGCCTGCGGCGCTTTTTTATGCGCGTCTGCGGTGGGCCTCAAACAGTGCGATGCTGGCGGCCACCGCCACGTTCAGCGACTCCGCTGCCGGATGCATCGGGATGCGCGCAAGCAGATCGCAGCGCTTGCGCACAAGCCGACGAAGCCCCTGCCCTTCGCTTCCGGCCACGATCGCGCACGGCTGGTCAAGCGGGGCATCGTAGAGCGTGGCCTCCGCCTCTCCGGCAAGCCCCACGATCCAAAGGCCCGCCTCGCGCAATGCTTCCAGCGCGCGAACGAGATTCGGCACCACCACGACCGGCAACAAATCCAACGCGCCGGCTGCGGCCTTCGCCGCGGCGGGATGATCGGGATGGGCGCTTCGGTCTTTCGGGACGATGAGCGCCTGCGCGCCAAAAGCGAGCGCGCTGCGCGCCGAGGCGCCGAGATTGCGCGGATCGGTGACGCCATCCAGCGCCAGCACAAAGGGGTTGGCCTCGGCCGCAAGCGCCTCGACGAGCGCACGCAGATCCGGCCGCGGCGGCGGCAGCACCTCGGCGACGATGCCCTGATGCGGGATGCCCCGCGCCAGCCGATCGAGCGTCTCTTGCGGCGCCTTGTGCACCGGGATCTCTTGCGCCGCGGCCTCTTCGGCCAGCGCCCACACCCTCGGGTTGCGGCTCGTAGCGGAGATCCACAGCGCGCGCACCCGGCGCGCCGCCAGCGCCGCCGCCACGGCGTGGATGCCGGCGCGCCAGCTCACGCCTGGTAGGCGCGCGCAAGCGTATCAATGAATGATGCGCGCAGCTCGTCGGGAAGCAGGTTGATGCCGCCTGCGGCCTCGCGCCCGCCGCCGGTGGGAAACTGCGCGCACAGCTTGCCGGCGCCGTAGGGGCGGCTTTTCGGCGCGCGCACCGACACCCGCCACCCGCCCGGCATCGGCAAGAGCAGCGCATGCGCGCGCTCGGGATGCGCGCGCGCAAGCTCATTGGCGAGCACCCCGATCATCCGCCGCGCCCACGGCGCATCGGGAAGCGTATACACCGCCCATCCCGGCCCCTCGGCTTCGGGCTTGAGCGATTCGGCCGCGGCGCGGTCTTCGGCGAACCCCTCGGCGATGCGGCGAAAGGCGTCGGTTTGCATGAACGCCCACGGATCCGTGAATCCCTCCATCGCCTCGGCAAGCGCTTTCGGGTGCATGTGAAGATCCTCGATCTCAAGGCCGTAGGCGTTGTAGTTGATCGTCTCGCCGAGCGTGCGCAGCGCTTGCGCGTCCGCCTCCGAAAGGCCGATCGCGCGCGCAAGGCGCGAAGCGGGCGCGTGCAGGTTGTCGCCGAACGCCGCCGCGATCGCCCACGGGCGAAAGCGCCCGTCCAGCATGCGATCAATGATCAGCGAGGTGCAGACTTCTGGATCGGTGTCGATCTGAGCGGCAAGAAGCGGATGCGCGGGGATCTCGCCCGGTTCGTGATGGTCGATCCAGTGCACGCGCACGCCTTGATGCAGGAGCGAAACCAGCGCTTCGCGGTTCGCGGCAAGCGAGATGTCCAGCGCCCAAAGCGCATCGCCGCGCTGGGCCTCGCAGCGGGCGACGAGCTTGATGTCGCGCTTGATGCCGGTGATGCGCACGACCTCTTTGGGGAGCCTTCCGGCAAGCCTGAGTTGGTGCTGCGCGATCAGCCCGTCGGCGTCGCCGTTGAATGCGGCAAAGACGCGCATGTGTCCGCCTCCACGAGGACGCCGGCGAGGTTATGTTCGTCGGCGTCCGTGATTTTCACTTGCACGAGATCGCCGGGCTTGAGCTGGCCTTGATCCTCCACGGCGATCACGCCGTCGATCTCGGGGCTTTCCGCGGGGCTGCGGCCGACGGCGGTCGTTTCGTCAATGCGCCCGTCGATGAGCACCGGCTCCACGCGCCCGATGCGCCGCGCAAGCCGCGCGCGGCTGATCTCGGCCTGCCGCTGCATCAAGAGCGCCGCCCGGCGCTCGGCCTCCTCTTTCGGCACCGGATCGGCGAACGCGTTGGCTGCTGCCCCCTCCACCGGCGAGTAGCAGAACACGCCCACGCGGTCGAGCTCGGCCTTTTCAATGAAATCAAGAAGCTCGGCGAAGTCCTCGTCCGTCTCGCCGGGAAAGCCGACGATGAAGGTGGAGCGGATCGCAAGGCTCGGCACCATCGCCCGCCAGCGCGCGATGCGCTCGAGCATCGCCTCGCCGCTCATCGCCGCGGGCCGCTTCATCCGCCGCAGGATGCGATGGCTTGCGTGCTGCAGCGGGATGTCAAGATACGGCAGGATCTTGCCTTCCCGCATGCGCTGCACGAGCGCATCCACGAACGGATACGGATACACATAGTGCAGCCGCACCCAAACGCCCAGGCGGGAGAGCGCGTCCACAAGGCTTAAGATGTCCGTGCGCATCGGCTCGCCGCGCACGAAGCCGGTGCGATGCCGCAGATCCATGCCGTAGGCGGCCGTATCTTGCGCCACGACCAGAAGCTCCTTCGCGCCCGAGCGCACGAGCGCCTCCGCCTCGGCGACGACTTCGTGCAGCGGGCGCGAGCGAAGCGGCCCGCGAAGCTGAGGGATGATGCAGAAGCTGCAGTCGTGGTTGCAGCCCTCGGCGATCTTGAGCCACGCGTAGTGCTTCGGCGTGAGCCGCAGGCTGCGCGGGGGCAGGTGCGTGCAATCGGGGATGCGCGGCGGAGGCAGCAGCCGGAACACCGTTTGCAGCACCTCGTCGTAGGCCTCAGGCCCGAACACGGCGGTCAGTTGGGGCAGCTTGGCCTCAAGCCACGCCTTGCGCGCGCCCAGGCAGCCGGTAGCGATCACGTAACGCGCGCCAGCCAGCGCCTCGCGCAGCGCCTCCAGCGATTCCTCGATCGCCTCTTCGATGAAGCCGCAGGTGTTCACGATCACGAGATCCGCGTCCTCGGCTCTGCGGGCGAAGTGGTAGCCCGCGGCGCGAAGCGCGGAAAGCAAGCGCTCGGCGTCCACCGTCGCCTTCGCGCAGCCAAGCGCGATGAATCCGATCGTCGGCGCACTCATCGCGCCCGCTCCGCAAGCTTCGCAGCGAGTGCGACCAGCGCCCGCCGCCGGTGGGAGACGCGGTTTTTCATCTCCGGCGAGGCTTCGGCGAAAGTGCAGCCCAGCTCCGGGCAAAAGAACAGCGGATCGTAGCCGAAGCCCTGCGCGCCGCGCGGCGCGGGGAGGATTTCGCCTTCCACATGGCCTTCGGCGTGCAGCACGCGCCCGTCCGGCCAGGCCAGGCACACGGCGCAGACGAAGCGTGCACGGCGGTTCGTCACGCCTTCCATCAGGCGAAGGAGCTTGGCGTTGTTGTCGGCGTCGGTGGCGTGTGCTCCGGCAAAGCGTGCCGAGAAGACGCCCGGTGCGCCCCCCAGCGCCTCCACGCACAGGCCGGAGTCGTCGGCAAGCGCCGGAAGCCCATGCGCCTCGGCCCACGCGCGCGCCTTTTTCTCCGCGTTTTCGCGAAACGAGCGCCCGTCTTCGACGACCTTCACGGGCTTCGTGTTTTCTAGCGGCACGAACTTGATCCCGTATGGGGCGAGGATCGCCGCCGCCTCCTCGCGCTTGTGCGGATTGGTGCTGGCGAAGACGACGATCATGAGCGCGCGCGCTGTTGAATCTGGGCGATCTCAGGCGCGGCGCGGCGGGCAAGCTCCGCGAGCCGATCGAGCATCGCCCACGCAATGGGCTCCGCTTCGGATGCCGCCTGCACTTCGATCACGCCGCCGTCCGGCGTGAGCACGAAGTTCGCGTCCATTTCGGCGGCGGCGTCTTCTTCGTAGCACAGGTCAAGCCTGGGTTCGCCCGCGACGATCCCTGCCGAGACCGCCACCACCTGCGCGCGCAACGGATGCTCGGAGACCGCGCCTTCCGCATAGAGCCGGTCGAGCGCTTCCGCAAGCGCCACCCACGCGCCGGTGATCGCAGCACAACGGGTGCCGCCGTCGGCCTGCAGCACGTCGCAGTCGAGCACGATCGTGCGGGGGCCGAGCTTTTCGCGGTCCACGGCCGCGCGCAGCGCCCGGCCGATCAGGCGCTGGATTTCGATCGTGCGCCCTTTCTGGCCGCGCTTGGCCTCGCGCTCCCCGCGCGTATGCGTGGCGCGCGGCAGCATCCCGTATTCGGCCGTGATCCAGCCCTCGTCGGCGCCTTTGAGATGCGGCGGCTGATCGTCGAGGACGCTGGCGGTGCACAGCACATGCGTGTGCCCCCAGCGGATCAGCGCCGAGCCTTCGGCGTAGCGGTTCACGCCCGCCTCGATCGCGATCGGGCGAAGCGCGTCCGGCGCGCGTCCGTCCGGCCTCATCGGCCTTGCAGCCATGCGCGCAGGCGCTCGGCCGGCATGAAGCCGGCATGCATCCGCCCGTCGCCTGCGATCAAGGTCGGTGTTCCGGAGATGCCAAGCTTTGAGCCCAGCTTGAGGTTGGCCTCGATCGGCGCGTGGCAGCCTTTCGGCGGCGAAAGGTCGTGGCCTTCGATCATGATCGCGCGCTTGGCGGCGTTGCGATCCTTCGCGCACCAGATCGCCTCGGCGTGCCGGCGCGCATTCGGGTGCAGCCGCTCCAATGGGTAAAGGAAGTTGTAGATCTTGACGCCGTGCAGCTTTTCCAACTCCCGCTCCAGCCGACGGCAGAAGGGGCAGTCGGGATCGGTGAATATCGCCAACACGAGCTTGCCGTTCGGATCGCCGGAGACGAATGCCTGATCGAGCGGAAGTTTGGAGAAATCGATGCGGTTGATCTCCTCAAGGCGCTTTTGCGTGAGGTTTTCCTTCGTGCGCGTATCGAAGATGTAGCCGCCGGCGATCAGGTATCGGCCGCTGCGATCGGCGTAGTAGATCGTGCGCCCGACGATCAGTTCATACAGCCCTGGAATCGGGGACTTGTAGACCGCCTCGATCGGCAGATCCGAAATCGCGCGCTTGATCTCGCGCTCCACCGACACCGGCGCGCGCTCAGCCGCCTGCGCGACGAGGCTCACGAGCAACCCCATCGCAAGCCCAAGCATCCGCTTCATCGCTCCTCCTTTGCGGCCCGTAGGGTAGTCGCCTGCAGGGTGCTTGGCGAGCCGCGGTTGACGGAATGGGCGCTTGGGCGTAGAAACGCCGCATCCACGGACGCGCCGACGCGCGGTTCTTTCTCGACCGAAGTCCGTTGAGTTTCTATGCGTGATCAGGGGATATCCATGAGCGAAAAGCAGGCCACCGAGCAGGATATGCAGCAAACGGAAGCCGCATCGGAAGCGGCACAGCCCGAGGAGAGCAAGCCCAAAGCGCGCAGGCGGCGCACGCGTCGCCGGGTGGTGACGGCGGCGGCAGCGTCGGCCGAAGAGGCTTCCTCCACGCAGCCTGAGGCCGAGGCAGGGGCGCAGCCCGAGGCGGAGGCGCAGCCGGCGCCCAGCGCATCCCCGGAAGGCGCTGCGCAAGAAGCTACGAAGACGGAGCCGCAGGTGGAGGTGGGCGAGGAACCCAAAGAGGTGTGGCACCTGCGCGAGATCGCCCGCCGCCCGATGCAGGAGCTTGTGGCGCTTGCCGAGACCCTCGGCGTGGAAAACCCCGCCGGCATGCCCAAGCAGGAGCTCGTCTCGGCGATTTTGCGCGCGCACGCGGCGCGTGGCGGCGTGATTTATTCGGAGGGCGTGCTGGAGATTCTGCCCGACGGCTACGGATTCTTGCGCTCGCCGGAGGCGAACTATCTGCCGGGCCCTGAAGATGTCTATGTGTCGCAGAATCAGATCCGGCGGTTCTTCCTGCGCAAGGGCGACACCGTGGCCGGCGAGCTCCGCCCGCCGCGCGGCAACGAGAAGTATTTCGCGCTCAAGACGGTGGACACGATCAACGGCGAGCCGCCCGAGGTCGCGCGCACGAAGATCTTGTTTGACAACCTCACGCCTCTGTTCCCGACCGAGCGGCTCGTGATGGAGGTGGACGATCCCACCTACAAGGACATCACCGGCCGCGTGATCGACATCATCGCGCCGATCGGCAAGGGCCAGCGCGGTTTGATCGTCGCACCGCCCCGCACCGGCAAGACGATGATGCTGAAGTCGATCGCGCATTCGCTCGAGCGCAACCATCCGGAGGTGTATTTGATCGTGCTTTTGATCGACGAGCGCCCGGAAGAGGTCACGGAGATGAAGCGCTCGGTCAAGGGCGAGGTGATCTCGTCCACGTTCGACGAGCCTGCGCAACGGCACGTGCAGGTTGCGGAGATGGTGATCGAAAAGGCCAAGCGCCTCGTCGAGCACGGCCGCGACGTCGTGATCCTGCTCGATTCGATCACGCGCCTGGCGCGCGCCTACAACACGGTCGTGCCGTCTTCCGGCAAGATCCTTACGGGCGGGGTGGATGCGAACGCCTTGCACCGGCCGAAGCGGTTTTTCGGCGCTGCGCGCAACACCGAAGAGGGCGGAAGCCTCACGATTCTCGCCACCGCCCTTGTCGAGACCGGCTCGAAGATGGACGAGGTGATCTTCGAGGAGTTCAAGGGCACCGGCAACATGGAGATCAAGCTCGACCGGCGCTTGGCGGAGAAGCGCATCTTTCCCGCGATCGACATCGGGCCTTCCGGCACGCGCCGCGAGGAGCTTTTGCTGCCGAAGGACGTGCTGCACAAGGTCTGGATCCTGCGCAAGATCCTGTCGCCGATGGGCGCGCAGGATGCGATGGAGTTTTTGCTCGACAAACTCCGCCAGACGAAGAACAACGCCGAGTTCTTCGAAAAGATGAATCAATAGATCGGCTGCGATACGATTCGCGCCCTGCGAAGCAAGGGGAGGGTTTGGCATGCAATACAAGATGCTCGTTGCCGGCAACTGGAAGATGCACGGGCTGCTTTCCGAGGCGCTGCGCTTTGTTGAGGAATTGATCGAGAACCCTGATCCCGAGCACCTGGAAGTGGCGCTGATGCCGCCGTTTACGCTGTTGTATCCGCTCGCGGGGCCTTTGGCGACGAAAGGCGTGGCCTTGGGCGCGCAAAACGCCTACTACGAGCCGAAGGGGGCGTTTACAGGCTCGATCAGCGCGCTGATGCTGAAAGACGCCGGCTGCAAATATGTGATCTTGGGACACTCGGAGCGGCGCGACATCATCGGCGAGACCGACGAGCTCATTGCGAAGAAGCTCAAGGCTGCGTGGGAAGCGGGGCTGGAGCCGGTGCTGTGCATCGGCGAGCACTTGGAGGAACGCGAGCGCGGCGAAACCGAGCAAGTGCTCTCCCGCCAGCTTTCGATTCTCGCCGATTTCCGCGATCCTGAAGGGACGCGGCCGCTCACGATCGCCTATGAGCCGGTGTGGGCGATCGGCACGGGCCGCACCGCCACGCCCGAGATCGCCGAGGCCACGCATGCGTTCGTGCACGAGGAGGTGCAGCGCGTGTTCGGGCGCGACGTGCGCGTGCTCTACGGCGGCTCGGTGAAGCCGGAGAACGCCGAGGCGCTGATGGAGCGGCCGGGCGTGGATGGGGCGCTCGTGGGCGGGGCGTCGTTGCAGGCGGCCTCGTTCAACGCGATCATTGAGGCGGCCGCGCGGGCATGCGCGAAAAAGAGGGGTGAACGATGACGATTTTTCTGACGGTTTTGCATGTGCTCATCGCCGTGTTGATCGTGGTGCTCGTGTTGCTTCAGCGCGGCGTGGGCGCGGAAGCCGGCGTTTCGTTCGGCGGTGGTTCTTCGCAGACGATTTTCGGCGCGCGGGGGGCGACCCCCTTTCTTGCCAAGCTCACCTGGGGCTTGGTGGCGGCGTTCATGCTGACGAGCTTTTCGCTCGCCTTTTTCGCGCACAAGGAGGCCGGATCGGTCGCGGAAAGGGTTGCGCCGACCGCGCCTGCGCCGCAAAATTCGCCGTCCCCGAAGGAGCTTCCCGCTCCCGAGTAAATCAGCTACGCCGGGGTGGCGGAATTGGTAGACGCGCCATCTTGAGGGGGTGGTGGGCGTAAGCCCGTGCTGGTTCGAGTCCAGTCCCCGGCACCATTTCCGCAGAAACCCGCCACCGAGCGGGTTTTTTTCATGCGCTCACGGTTCCGATAAAGGCGACGCATCGCTGATTTCCCATTGCGTGGCTTAGAGACGGCGGTAGCGTGAGGAAGACCGCGGGAGGTGTGCGATGCACATCACGATCAGCGTGATCAAGGCGGACATCGGATCGATCGGCGGGCACATCCGCCCGAGCGAGAAGCTGTTGCAGGCGGTGCGAAACTATGTGGCCGAGCATGGCCGCGGCATCGTGATTGACTTCGATGTGAGCCACACCGGCGACGACATTGCGATCCTCATGACACATACGCACGGCAAGGGCGCGGAGCCCGTGCACCGGCTCGCGTGGGAGGCGTTCGTGGCCGGCACCGAAGTGGCCAAGCAGCAGGGGCTGTATGGCGCGGGTCAAGACCTTTTGAAGGACTCGTTTTCCGGCAACGTGCGCGGGATGGGGCCGGCCGTGGCGGAGCTCGAGTTTGAAGAAAGGCCGAACGAGCCGTTTTTGTTCTTCGCTGCGGACAAGACCGGCCCCGGCGCCTATAACCTTCCGTTTTACCTCGCCTTCGCCGATCCGATGTACTGCCCGGGGCTGATGCTGAGCCCGAGCATGTTCAAGGGCTTTGCCTTTACCATCATGGATGTGATGGAAACGGCGCACGACCGCACGATCGTGCTCAACGCGCCCGAGGATCTATACGACATCGCCGCGCTTTTGCGCGACAACGATCGCTTCATCATCGCCGAAATCCACTCCCGCACCACCGGCGAGCAGGTGGCGGCGCTCAGCACCACGCGGCTGCACAACATCGCCGGCAAGTACACCGGCAAGGACGACCCGGTGGCGCTGGTGCGCGTGCAAAAGGAGTTTCCGGCCACGGGCGAGGTGCTGGCGCCGTTTGCGCTGGCGCACTATGTGGGCGGATTCATGCGCGGCAGCCATGTCGGCCCGCTGATGCCGGTGCCGCGCAACAGCACCGTCTCGTTCTTCGACGGCCCGCCGGTGGTGAGCTGCGCTGCCTATTGCGTGCACGAGGGCAAGCTCACCGAGGCCGCCGATGCGTTCGCGCATCCGTTTTGGGATCATGTGCGCGCGAAGGCTTCCGAGAAGGCGATCGAGATCCGCCGGCAGGGCTTTTCCGGGCCGGCGATGCTCGGCTACCACGAGCTCGAATACGGCGGCATCGTCGAACGCCTGCGCGCGCTTGAGGCGCGCTTTTCCAAGCCCGAGGGCGGGACTAAAAGCTGAGCTCGAGCGCGGCGGTGTAGCTGAGATCCGAGCGCAGCACGCCGGGTGGGGGCTTGGCGTCCCACTTTTCCGTCGCCGAAAGCCTGAGATCGAGCGTTTCGGTCGCCTTCGTGCGCAGCGAGGCGATCGCAAGCACGCGCACGTCGGCAGGATCGCGCAGCGCAGGTTGCACGAAGCCCACGAAGTCGGCCTGCGCGTCGTGGCCAAACTGCGTCCGCGCGACGGCATAGAGGTTGAGACGCCAAGCGTGCGCACGCGTTGGGCCTTGCCCCGGCGCGTAGCGCTCGGCCTCATAGAACATCCCCAGCCCCAGATATGCGCGCGCATTCGCGCTTGCGGCCGCCGTCCAGCGAAGGCCCCCGCCCATAAGCCAGCGCTCGGCAAGCCTCGCAAACGGATCGCGCTCGGCTTGCGCGAACGCTTCCGGCGCCCAGCGCTCGTCTAGCGTTTTCCGGTAGCGCAGGTGGGCGAAGCGCCGCCGGAGATCCGTCTGCCCCCGGCTTTGGCCCTCGGCGATGCGCACGCTCGCATAGAGAAAATCGGGGTCGCTTGCTTCGATCCAGGCGAACGCGGCGTTGACGGTTTGCCTTTTCGTGTTGCCTTCCATGCCGGAAAGAGACAACGCCAAGCGCCTGGATGCGCCTTCGCTTTCCGGGTCCACGATCGCGTCGGCGGTGTTGACGATCGCCCAGGCGGGAAGCGCCGCCGCCAAGCCCAACGCCGCCATGAACACCCGCATGCGCATGCGGCAAACGCTAGCCTTGAAGCGATGCGCGTGCTCGTGTTGCCGGATAGCTGGAAGGGCGTGTGCCGGGCGGAGCGGCTGGC